>JAHLLD010000014.1 GCA_020444325.1 bacterium | reverse complement strand
GGCGGCGCGGGGAAAGGTGTTTCCACCGGTGAAGGCGAAGGCATGGTCGACCGCGATAAAATCGTGGGTGAAGGTGCTCCCGGTATAACCGCGGCAAGCAGTATTGCCGGGGGACGCGGCAAGGGCGTTGGCACCGGTGAAGGGGAGGGTCCCTGGCGCATTGATTACGGCAAATACTACGGTCCCCAACCCGAGCCCCTGCTCGCGCGCTACGGCGGCTACGTTCCGCGGCACATCCAGCACATCTCTCCGGTCAGTTCGGTCGACACCAGTGCTCCCTCCCTGCCGCGTTTCGATTTTGCAGCGGCGAACATGGTAAATCCCTTACCCGAGTTCGACATCGACGCGCTGGAGGAAGGCAAGATCTTCACGCTGACCGACATCCATTTCGAGTATGACAAGGATGTGATTCGCCGTGAGTATGTAGCCGATCTGCTCGAGAAGGTCCGCATCTTCAAGGCCTACCCGAAGATGGTTGTGGAAATTCGCGGGCATACCGATTCAGAAGGATCGGATGCGTACAACGAGAACCTCTCCATGCGTCGTGCACTGGCGGTGAAGAATTTCTTTGTACAGAACGGTGTGGCGCCCGGACGTTTGAAAGCCAAGGGTTTTGGCGAGAGCGTGCCGCTGATGGACAACACGACGGACATCGGTCGCGCGTTCAACCGTCGTGTCGAAGTGTACGTCATCAAGCTGGGCGACCGCATGCCCCAAAACGTGATCGAGCGTTAATATGGTGGGATGTCTTTCCGTCCCACATTGAACCTTATCGCATCGGAAGTGGTTAGAGAAACAACGCAGTAATCTTATAGACATGGAAAAATTCGGGATGGCATACAGGCCCGGAAGAAACGGCAAACCGGGAACAGGTGAGGAATGAGTCTTCACGGAGGCGTAGCGGCAGTGTGGCGTGCAGCAGTATTGTGTGTCGTGCTTATTTCGGTGACGGCGGGGGAAATCCACGCCCAGTCGCCCATGCCCGAGTACACCGGTCGTCCCAGGCTTCCTGAAGGACGTTTCTCCGTCACCGCCGGCGGTGGCATCGCGAAATACAACGGCGAGTTCACCGACGAGCATGTGGATGCCGTGTACTGGGCGCAGGCCACGTTTTGCATCGGCAGCTACCTCCGCATCGGCGCATCCGGGGAAATCGGCAAGCTGCTGTACAACCGGCGTTACCGCCGCAACACCGGCACCGCATATCGGCTGCAGTTTTTCGATGAGGGCGAGAATTTCGTGCTTCGCAGTACCGAGTACAGGGCCGTGTATGCGCTGATGTTCCTCGACATGCTGCCCGCGCGCTATGTCAATCCTTACTTCTTCGGCGGTTTCGGCTACATGTGGTACACACCCGAAGATTACCGTTATCCCGGCTCTATCCGCTACGCACCGAATACGCCGGAGCAGGAGACCTGGGCTTTCCCGGGCGGCATCGGGGTGGATATCCTTTTCAGTGATCGTATCGCTTTCAACGCTGAAGTGCGCGCCAATCTGACGCTGGCGGGGGACCTCGATGCATTCGCCAGTGGAGAAGTGCGTGACCGCTACGCCGAAGAGCAGGGGCAGCGGCGCAATCCCAACGCCGCGGAAACCGCCAACGATTTCTATTTCACCACGACGGCGGGAATCAAGGTCTTTCTATTCCCGGATGATGACATTGATGGTGACGGACTCACGAATGAGGAAGAAGAAGCCCTCGGTTTCAATCCCTACGACATGGACACCGACGGCGACAAGCTGACGGACTGGTACGAATACAATGAAGTGCATTCCGATCCCCGCCGCGTGGATACCGACGGCGACGGACTGACGGATTTCGAGGAAGCCATCAAGTACGGCACGCGCGCTGACACGCTGGATACCGACGGCGACGGACTCAATGACGCCGAGGAAGTGCAGCGTTACCATATCGATCCGCTGCATGCCGACACCGACAACGACGGACTGCTTGACGGACAGGAAGTTTTGCACGGCAGCAATCCAAACCTGGTCGACACCGACGGCGACGGACTGCGCGACGGTGACGAGTTCAACAAATTCGGCACCGATCTGCTGCTGCCCGACACCGACGGCGACGGTATCAGCGATTACGACGAAGTATACCGGGGTGCTACGGATGCGTCCGCCTCTGACAGCGACCATGACGGACTCACCGACTTCGAAGAGCGCTCGATCGAAATGACGGATCCCGAAGACCCAGACACCGATGACGACGGACTCACCGACTTCGAAGAACTCCGCATCACCAACACCGACCCCCGCAACCCCGACACCGACGGCGACGGCTTCCGCGACGGCGAAGACAAATGTCCCCGCCTCCCCGAAATCCTCAACGGCTTCCAGGACGACGACGGCTGCCCCGACATCCCCCCGAAGTAATCTGACATCTCCGAGTGAGTCTGCCTCGGCGTAGTCCCGGGAACCGGGACGAAGCCGGGTGCCCCGACATCCCCCCGAAGTGATCTGAGATCTCCGAGTCTGCCTCGGCGTAGTCCCGGGAACCGGGACGAAGCCGGGTGAGAATCCGTCCGATCCGTGCGAATCGGTGTTCCCACTGATCGGCGTTGATTTCCTTCCTACCCCGTTATTAACGATATTACGATCACCTTTTCGATTGTCTCGTGTCGTTCATGACGACAGCTCTATCTGACTGACGTACAACAAATACTTCGACTATGACGCTGGAATTCGCCGCGCAGATGGCATTCGGTGTGCTTGGCGGACTCGGTCTTTTCCTCATCGGCATGAAACAGATGTCGGAGGGAATGCAGGCCGTGGCCGGCGAGCGCCTGCGCCGCATGATCGCCGCCGTTACGGACAACCGTTTCATCGCCTGCGGAGTGGGCACTTCGGTGACCGCGCTGATACAATCGTCCAGCGTCACCACCGTCATGGTTGTCGGTATGGTGAACGCGGGCGTGATGACCCTGCACCAGGCCATAGGCGTCATACTCGGGGCGGACATCGGCACCACCATTACTGCCTGGCTGGTAGCGCTGAAAGTCTCCGAATACGGTCTGCTGCTGATCGGCATGAGCAGCCTGTTCTATCTGTTCTCGAAAACCGATCGTGTGCGCTACACCGCCATGATGGTGCTGGGACTCGGCTTTGTCTTTTTCGGTCTGCAGCTGATGAAAGAGGGATTTTCACCGTTGCGGGAAATGGAAGGTTTCGTGAGCATGCTGTCAGCATTTCGTCCCGACACATTGTGGGGACTGCTGAAGTGCATCGCCGTGGGCTCATTTGTGACAGCGATCATACAGTCCAGCAGCGCCACCGTTGCCATCACCATCACCCTCGCGATGACCGGCGCCATCGATTACGAGACCTCCATCGCACTCGTACTCGGCGAGAACATCGGCACGACCATCACCGCTTTTCTCGCGTCCCTCGGAGCCAGCACGAACGCCAAGAGGGCGGCATATGCGCATATCACCATCAAGGTACTCGGCGTCATGCTGCTGCTGCCGCTATTCCCGTTTTACGTGGACATCCTCAACACCGTGGTCGCCAGCGACGCACCTATCGCGGCTCGCATCGCCTTTGCGCACACCGGCTTCAACCTCCTCATTGTTTCCGTCTTTATCGGTGCCATCCATCCGCTCTCACGCATCGTCACCTTCCTCGCTCCCGGCGTGAAGGCCAAAGAGCATCCGCATCTGACATATCTGAACACGCGCATCTACGACTCGCCCGCCATCAGCGTGCAGCAGAGTCACGCCGAGATCGTGCGTGTCAGTGGAGGTGTGCGCGAAATGCTCGACTGGCTCGGTGAACTGCTGGGGAATGGTCAGGTGGAGCAGGTGGAGGCCAATCGTATTTTCAAGCGCGAGAAGCTGTACGACCGCATTCAGAAGGAAATCGTTGAATACATCGGCGCGTTGATGGGCGGAAACCTGTCACATGCCCTCAGTCAGCGTATCCGCATGCAGCTCAGGATTATTGACGAGTACGAATCCATCAGTGACGAAGTCGTAGTCATCCTCAAGCTGCTGCTGCGCCTGCGCAATGACGGTTTGCAGATGACAGGGGAGGGCAAGGCTGAGCTGCTGGATCTGCACTCCTCAGTCACCGCGCATGTCGACCACGTCAACGATGCCGTCCGCGAGGGGCAGGACGTCCTGCTCAAAGCCATGACCGAGGGCGACGAAATCCGCCGCCGCATCAAAACCATCCGCGCCAGTCACCTCAACCGCCTCGGCGCCCAGGCCATCTCGCCCCTCGACAGCCTCGTCTTCATGGACATCATCTCCGCCTACCGCCGCATCAAGGACCACACCCTCAACATCGCCGAAGCCCTCGCCGGCGAGAAGTGATACATAGCGCTTTAATTTTGAATCCCGCTTGCCTCGGCGTAGTCCCGGGAACCGGGCCGGATTCCCGCCAGCAGCGCCGTAGTCCGGGAACCGGGACGAAGTCTCGCCTGCCCGGACGAAGCCGGGTACCCGTTGATAGCGCTGACGTTACTTTGACAGAAACGTGACAACGTGCCTGATGTGGTTTCGCATAATGGAAGCGAAGTTCATCATGGAGGATGTCATGAAATCGAGTACACTGCTCATCGTTCCGATCGCCGCGTTCATACTGCTGATAAGCAGCGGCTGCAGTGTGGCTGGCTACATGGTGGGCGCTGCAATCGAAGAGGGGGAGGAACCCACGTATGAGTGGTTTCCAACGATGAAGCTGCTCCTAGTCGAGGAAGGCACCCCTCTGCGCCTGGAGCGGAAGAACGCTCCGCCGGTTGAGGGTCGCTTCGCGCGCCTGTCGCTGCCGGAAGAAACGGCCATACTTGACAGCGTGGAGGACAGGGGAGGAGAAAGCACATCCGGCTGGAATATCCACGCAGGGGACCGCATCCTCTTAACCGATAAGGGCGCAAAAGAGCGTGAAGTTCTTTTCCTCGGGGCAACAACGAGGGATATCTGGTACCGCGAGCCGGGTGAACATGCTGTGCAGCGTTGTTCTTACTCTGGCATGGAGAGAATTCGTTCTGGCAGCGTGGAGTACAGCAGGGGATTCCTGCAGCGCATGACGGACGGCGAGCTTGAGGCCGTGTATGACGTGCACCTTCAGGGCGGAGAAGTAATTCCGCTGCGGGATGTCCGGCAGCTTATGCTTCCAAAGAACGCCCACGGAACGCGCACCGCCCTGACAATGCTCGGGGGCGCGGTGGATCTCACCCTCCTCATCGTCATGCTGCCATCAATGGGTGGCGCCGACAAAACGGGCAACCGCTCCGACCTCGGTATCGGCAAGTGGCTGGACGAGCATGGATCATCCCTCCGCACCGGACTGTAAGCCGAGCGTATGACCGCGGTAACTTGTATTTCACCGAAAAAGCACCCATTTTAAAATTCTCCCCTCAAAACCCCATTTATTTTTTTGAAATTTCCGCCGCGTGCCGTACTTTTGTTGTGCACGCGTAGCTCAGTTGGTAGAGCAGCTGACTCTTAATCAGCGGGTCAGGGGTTCGAGTCCCCTCGCGTGTACGAAGCCTCGGCATAGTTTGAGCGAAGCGAGAACGGAGCCGGGCAGAATCTCCCCCGAGCCCTATAAAAACGGCGTGAACTCAACCTCACGCCGTTTTTTATTATTCCCACCGGCATTCCCACGCAACGTAGCCGCATTTGCAGCAGAAAATCGATGAGGACTGTAACAGATCAGCGTATACGTTCGTATATAATGGAGTCACTTACCTGATTTGCAAACGCCATGGAATGTTCAAGGAGAGCTGTCATGAAGTACAAAGTGCATCAATACGACATCGACATGCGGAAAGGGCGGGACGATCTGGAGCGCTTCCTGAATACGCTCGAAGGGGATGTCGTTGCCATCATCCCGAATAACAAGAATACCACCCTCGCACAGATCTACGGGATCACGAAGAAGATTGACTTCCTGCTGATCATCGAGAAAATCCAGGACAGGAAGAACTAACGACGATACTCATTCCCTCGGTATGGCCCCGGATTGCAGGGAGCAGGTCGCTGTGCTGCTGAGTATGCTTCGGCCGGTTTGCCTCAAACAAACCGGCCGTGTTGTATCGGAAGGACTTATTCTTCAACGACCGTGACGATGAACTTCACCGGGTTGAGGTTCGCGCTTCGCTCGAACAGGGCGTCGAGCGGGATGTCGCGGTACACGGGATCAGAGTCGAGCGCAGCCTGCAGCTCTTCCCGACTGAAGGTCAGGGATCCGACCTTGACGGCAATATCTCCCTCTGCTGTCTTTACTGGCTTGAGGTGGTTGGTTCCAGCCTGAATCCAGAATTCGTACGTCCCGGATTCCTGTGCCGTCCATGTGAAGTTGTAAAACTGACTCCGCTCCCCTGCAGTGCCCGTGACAGCGGCATCCTGCGGTCCGCCTGCATCTTCCATGACAGTGATCGTCTGGAGTTCCTCTCCGTCACGGAAAACCTTCACCGTTGGCATTGCGCTGACTTCATCGCCGCGGGACAGTGCCTGCACGCCGATCGTGAACCGGCGGGTATCGCCGATGCGCATGACCGGGTCGGTGCTCCATACGACAGTGGGGACGTGGTCGACAAGCTCGAGGATTAGCGCATTTTTGTCTGACGCAGGCTGCTCGTCACACGTGCATGAGGTGAGCGCGAGGGCCAGAATGAAAAGGGAAACAACAACAGTCGCAGATACAGGAAGCGGGATTCTCTTCATGAGATTTTGCTCCATACTGTTGAAAAATGTTCGGGAAGGTACAATAAAGAACAACAATACCGGATAATCTGGGAAATGTCAATGATAATGACAGTGCTTGCGCTCGCCCTGTAGAGATATTTTATTAGCTCTGTAGAGACATCCGCCTCCACCTTGACAATGGGATAAAAAGGACGTACAATCTCCACAACGCGTCCTTTACACAACGGCAATGAAATCCCGGTAACCTTGAGCGGTTGCAGCGTATGCTGCGCATTGAGCGCATGACGTTGGCAGTCCGCTTCCTGTGTACTGCATGTGGTCCTTTCGATTCTATTCGGATCGAAGGGATGTGGCTCCATGGATGGCTCCCAGGGTCGGATTGCCGCTTCCTGAAACCCTCACCATACGGAGCAACTCATGAAACATGTGATACATAGGCGACTCTGCTGGACCCTGATGCTCGTCGTGCTGTGCGCTGGCACTGTCATGGCACAGACGCAGCTTTACTGGTCCGAACATTTCTCGGATGCGAAAATCAGGCGTGCGAATACGGACGGCAGCGGTGCCGAAACGATACTGACGCCGGCGAACACCGGCTTCGTCAGTGCGGAGACCATCGCCTTCGATCCGGTGGGAAACAAGCTTTACCTGACAAGTCTGCTGGGACAGAAGATTCAACGCGCGAATCTCGATGGCAGCGTGCTGGAGGATTTGGTGACGGGACTGAGCGGACATGGAAACGTGACTATCGATGTGATGCACCGGAAGATGTACTGGACGGTATACAGCTTCTCGGCGCAGACGGGAACAATACACCGCGCGGACCTCGACGGCAGCAATCAGGAAATGGTGATGGAAACGGGAAATGCCGCCGTCACCGGACTCGCCCTGGATGAGGCGAGCAGCAAGATTTATTTCGTAACCTCGCAGCCCGGTACAGTGAACAGGGTGGATTACGACGGGAACAACCGCGAAGAGCTGCTGCAGATCGCCAGCACGGGCGGCGGACTCTCACTCGATGTGTCTGAGCAGATGATGTACTGGTGGGCCAACGGCGGTGAACCGGTCATCGAGCGCGCAAAATTCGATGGGACGGCTCGCGAAACCATCGTGAGCAACAGTCCCAATCCGGTGTTCCAGAGTCCGAACGATATCGTCATCGATCTCGCTGCCGAGAAGTTGTACTGGACCGACCTCGCAGCGGAGTCCATCCAGCGTGCCGATCTCGATGGCCAGAACGTAGAGGAAGTACTCACTTCCGGCGTACTCACACCGCAGAGTCTTGTGCTTGCCCCCGGCACGACGCATGCACAGGACGACCTTCCCCCAACCGTCATGACGCTCCGTCTGCATCAGAACTATCCGAACCCCTTTAATCCCTCGACCACCATCAGCTTCGACCTGTCCGAACCGGGTCCTGTAACCCTCATCGTCCATGACATGTTTGGCAGGGAAGTCGTCCGACTGCTCGATGGCCCCCGGCAGGCCGGACATCACGAGATACAATTCAAAGGTGAGACGCTCGCTTCCGGACAGTACCTCTACCGTCTTCATACCGCAGGAAAAACCATGACCAGGAGTATGACGCTGATCAAGTAAACGCTCACAGGAAATAACGGCCGCATTCGCGCATCTGCAGTACCGCCTGCGTCAGATCGACTTCAAGGGAAGGGAGGGTATTCGCCCGTGCAGTCCGTCAACATCGCAGCCCCCGCATACTGCAGCCTTTCCTGTACTATCCCTGAGCTATTGTATGTGACTTCTTTGGGAAAAGAACTTATGAAGGGTGACATACTGAAGCAATCGGGAGTGAAGGTCTCAAGACATGCAGGACAGGATCGTAGCGTCGTTACTGGAACTTGAAATCAAATTCCATTTGGGATAAGCCGATCACAAAAAGGGTTGCCAGGCCGAGGACTATATACAGCCAGGCCGGGACACTACTTTCACGCACATCGTCTTTACTCATTGGAGGCCCTTCCATAGCGGCCTGCTTCTCCGCTTCTGCAGTCGACAATCCATATTCTGTGGTGTATAGCTCGACTCGCTCCCTGTATTTCTCGCATTCAGCTTGAAGCTGGCTGATCCTTTCCTGTACCTCCAACATGACATCATTGTCGATAGATGGTTGGCGCTTCATTGCGCTGTAACTCCGTTCGGATCTCTCGAGCTCATCACAGGGGTAACGTTCTTCCGAGGACGTCCTGGAATATTTTGAGCTGGCACAACTGGTGAACAGCATGAGCGCGCACAGTAGCAGCGAAATCATCTGCCACTCTGTCGACATTGTGATCCTGTGAATGAACATGTGTGTCCTCCTTCGTTTTAGCCTGCACTCTTGATCACCACTGATGATGAATAAACGAGAATCCCTGCTCACGGATGTCACGATGATGTCAAAATCGCATTCCAGGTGGATGGCTTTTTGTGAACTTGACTGTAAGATCCTTTTTCTCTACTCTGCCTCAGCGCAATTGCCTAAAGAAGCTGCCAGGAACTTCTCGGGGGCCGGAATGGTCCCGGATAAACCACAGCGACTTGATTTCGGGAAACGACTCCACCTTCGGATCCATCGACGGGGTGAGGTGGATAAAGCCGGGAAACGAGTACATCGTCTTCCTCCAGTTCAGGTCTCCACACGGCTACGGCGCCAATTATTTCAACAACCGCTACCTTACCCCCGGCTCAATCGTCGGCGTCACGACCACAGGCGGCATGTATCCCATCGTCAACGGATACGTCGACAATCCACATAACGATTTCGGACTGGGTGAACATGCGCCGGTCGAGGAGTTCGTCAAGAAGCTGCGCGGTGCGATTGATCGACTCGTTGAAACGCAGTAGTGGGGAAATGGTAGTCCTGTCCCGAATGCCGTTCGAATTTCGAGCCGGAGATGGTCGTCTGGTATGGGACCAACGAGTACAACTTCGAGAAAATGCCCGATCCGCCATCGTACGAACCGACGCGCTGTTTGAGGTGTAATGTCATCATCCGGCTGGGAACGGATGGGCATACATTATCGGGTGAGGGATACTGGTGTGAGAAGTGCGCGGATATCGAAATGAGAAAGCGGCTTGGTGGACGCGAAGCGTAAGCCGCGTATGGGTAAATGATCTTCTAGACGCAGTTCGGTAGGGAAGGCGACGGGGCCGGTCGGGAGCGTTGAAAGACGGAAAGTGCCCGGCAAGTACTTGCAGCGCTGGTTCCAGACAGGGAATTACCGCGGGCAGAACTACAAATAGCAGCTGAGTTTGCAGATAGGGAGAATTTTGTGGATGAGGACCTACCGCTACATGACATGACAATAGTGCTTATTGCAGCTACGTATGCCATAACAGACAGAAAGAATATGCTGAAACTGCATATTTTCAGGAGATACAAAGACTCCACCACCCTAAAATCCATCTACCACATCCACACTTACCGTTGTGATTGATAGTTGAGCCCTTCGGAAGCTTGGTCGACAGAATTAACGAAATATTCATTTGACATCATCATACGGTTTCCCGATGTTTTTATGCGATATCTGTTGATGCCTGCCCGCAACAACATCTATTTTCGTAGGCTGGGATATTTCTATGAATTCAGTCAAACGAACGCAGGTTTTGCCCCTGCTTTTGTTCTCTCTCTTTCTGCTTCTGCTCTCTGACGTTGCAGACGCTCAGGCGATTTACGCTACACGAACGGGGCACAAATACCATCTCGCCGGCTGTCGGCATCTGCGGCAAAGCATGATTCAGATTACGCCAACCCAGGCAAGGCAGATGAATCTCGGCCCATGCAAGCACTGTAGGCCACCTGTTTTTTCTACCTATCGCGTCCCACCGCAGAATAGCGTTCAATCGAATCAGGTAGTGGAAGGGCTGCGCAGAATAAGCGAAGCGACAGGGAGGATGACGGAGGAAATGATGGAGAGGTATAAGGATCTCATCCGCGCGCAACAGATACAACGGGAATATAGTTCGCAAACGCGTTCGGGGCAGGTTTCACAATACCCTGGCAACAATGCAACCACTAGGCAGGATCAGACACGACAAGTAACAACCACCTACACCACTTCCAATCCGCGTGCTGAGTTGGAGAAGTGGGGATTGTCTGTCTACACTGGAATCCAGCTTCGATCCTACACAGGATATCCTGTAATTGAAAATGTGAAGTTGTCAACAAACGTGCTTTCCTATTCTCTGTTGCTGGGACTGAGGATCCCACTGTCTCGACAAAATGCCCTCCTGCTTGAAGGCGAATTCGGATCACTATCCAATGGTGCCCGCGATGCCATGGCAAACGATCTGGACGGGCATGTGCTCGGAATGAAACATGAGCTTTGGCCGCGATGGCAGATTGGGGGAACGCTGTGGCTTCTCCGGTTCCTTCGTCTTGGGGTGTCATATGGTGGATTTTCATTTGTTGGCACGGACATGAGCGAGCTACATCACTACCAGGATGAGTTTAATTTTATCGCAATTACACCCGGGCTCCGCGTTGAATTTGGTGGGTGGGGCATAGAAGGTACCTGGTCTTATCTCCGAGTCGAGAGTGTTGCGGCGGCAGTATCGGAAGCTGGTTTTGGTCTGTTTTTCATTTTTTAGTGCAGAGCGTTTCCTGTCGGACCGATTGACAGTTATCACGCGTCTCCTTCTCAGCGTGACGATTGTCCCTATCCGGGAGTATTTTGTATCTTTTCTTTGCATCTACGGCCCATTTAGCTAAGCAAATTATGCCTCACTGGAGAGAACATGACACAAAACAGCTATGTTTTTCCCTTTGGCCAGCCTGTTCGAACTGTGGAGCAAGTTGACCGCACTCCGAAGCGTGCGTTTGTACTCGGTGTTTATGCCAGTGCAGTACACGCACGTTGGATTGGACCGGATGACCGGTCCCGGATCAATGCACTCGCCGTTGCTAGTGAGCCTGAGATCTTCTGGACAGGTGAGGATGCAAGGGTGAAACCTGCTGAAATTATTTCGAGCATTGAACTTCCAGATGGTTCGGGAAGGCTCGAACCCGCAGCCTCAAATCTCAATGGTCCATCCGGTCGCAGCCTCGATAAGGACATCCTCGAGCCGTTAGGGCTCAGTCGCAGTGATACTTGGCTTTGCGACTGTGTCCCGCACGCTTGCATGAATCCTCGCCAAAAGGATGCTGTCAGCAGGGAGTATGACATATTCCCACTCACGAACCTGACTCCATACAGGATGCCGCCCCCACCAACAAAAATGCCAGAGGGACGTCGAGACGATATACTTGATGAAGTACTTGCCTCCGAGGCAGAGCTGCTCATCCTACTCGGAGATAGGCCGCTCGAATGGTTCGTCAGTACGTTCCCCGGAGGGAAAAAGCGCCTGGTAGAATATGCCCCAACGAAAGAAGAATATGGAAATCGTCATCCCTTCTCGATTGGAAGCCACCATCTGGAGATACTCCCTTTGGCGCACCCGCGACAGATTGCTGGTTTGGGAATAACCAGTGGGAATTGGAAAAAATGGCATACCGAATGGAAGAGAAGGATAATCGGATGATACGTATCGCCTGCGTTTTTCTCATATGGTGCTTGACCTCTTTCACATCGCTGTATGCGCAGTGTGGCTACGCAGGTGACGAAGCACAAAATGGATCTTACGCTGTAGAGGAGGTAAGAACTGCAATTGATGACGCAATCGACGAGCTCCGGAATGCAGGAAGCACGGATGACGGTGAGTGGATGAATGCATGTTTACGAAATACACTTGATGCTGTGGAGGCTGCACTGTCTTCAGTAAGTGATGCAACATCCTACTTCTCCAGTGCGGAATCAGAAGCCTACGATGCCAACTGCACAGACTGTGAGGATTACTGTTCCGCTGCGCAGAGCGATCTCAGCGATGTCGAGTCATACCTCTACGATGCTGAAAGAGCTGTTCGTAGAGCTTTGAATACTACGGACCTGAGCGAAGCTTACCACTATATTCGGCGAGCCGCGAACGAGTTGTCGAATGCAGAATCGGAATACTGGGATGTCGAATCAGATGCATCTTCGGCCGTTGATGAATGTGAGGGCGATTCGTATATCATCTCTAGACCTCCGGTGCGACCCCAGTCCCACGGTGGCACAGTGCACTTCCTGAACGATTCGAATGTAGATGTTCATATTCAGTTGAAGTACGACAACGGACAATGGAATAATCATACACTCAATCCCCACCATTACTTCACTATCCCCGTAGCAGCGAACGGATATAATCATGTGTCCGTGCGGTTTGCCGCACGTAGTGGTGAGATGAAAACCTATCGTCTTGAGATGAACCAAAGATATAAGATTGCATTTGATTTCGATACACGCTCTTGGGACGTTTACCGTATTCCCTGAGCTTACGACTAACACATTTCAGTTCAATATCCGCATTTTTTGAGGATAGTTGGTTTTGACAGAAACGGATAGCCTACATCAAAGGCAGGAACTTGGTCATAGTCTGGGAGACTTCGCGCTGCTCACCATGCGTAGCATCCCATCGGTCGAAGTGGCAATGCATCGAAAACGAAATCCGCACATGGTGCTGAATGATCCAGCATGCCACTGGGCCTGGTTGCAACCCGAACAGCGAGAGGACAGAATTGTCTTTCGGCTGGACCTCCATGCAGGTGACAGTATCACTCAGGCGAAAGCGCTGTACCGGGAGCTCGTGCTCGACAAGCTGCTCGCTCTTTCAAGGAAGGAGGAGTGGACGGTTGTACCAAACGTTCGGTTCTCCTTCATGAGCACCGGGCTGCATGAATCGTACCCGGTGATGGGTTTGAAATTATACGCGCAATTCTGGATCCAGCATGCGGAGTTTATTAAGAAGGTGCATCGTGGTGTTGGCGACTTCGGAGGGATCACAGATTGGCTCAGGGAAGCTGCGTTCATATCAGACGACGATGTTCGAGAGCTCCATAGACTTTTCCACGACTCGAAGCGTGACCACATGCACTTCTTCCCGCGGCTGAGCCTTTATCGGCGCTGGCCAGTGGCGGAGCAAATGCGCGGGATGGGCGAGCAGGCATTCGCTCAGGAAGTATATGGAGCTCTCTCAGACGCACAGGACTGTTGGTCCCAATCGAACCCGCACAACCTATCTCATGCAGGAGTACAGTAATGGCAATGGAAAAAGTCCGGTCACTTCTGTCAGAATTTGCCAAGATTGCTGACAGCTACTACGGTGAGGATCCGCATATTGCCAAGCGATACCGCTTCATTCAGGAGTTTTTTCAACCGGAAAAGTTGGAATCGCTGGAGGCGACTGATATCGAGCAATTGGGGAAAATGCTCGATTGCTTTCTCTCGCTGGCTGTCGCACGCGCGGCTGCAACGGTGCATCTCAAGCATCCACTTCCGCATTACCGTAACAGCTTCAACTATCTGGCGCACGGTGAAGAGGATCTTAGCACGCGTGTGGACCGCTTCCATAAGGATGAAGAGTATAAGTTGAATTTCTTTGGGAAAAGCGCCACCAGCGAGATACTTGCATACCTTTTCCCAGACGATTTTGCGCTCTATAATTCAAGAGATCAGTGGGCGATGGAATACCTCGGGATCGAGGTGCCTAAAAAACGTGGCGCCTCCTTTTCCGAACAATTGCGAGCTGTGCACGCGCATCTTGCGCCGGTCCGGGAAGCGTACGAGGAGATTGTTGGTGCTAGAACCGAGCTGCCGCTCGCACTTGAGGTAGATCAGTTCTTCAACTGGCTTTACGAGTCGTACTCTGAAAAGCAACGCAAAATCGCAGCAAATGCCGCCGCCTCGACGACGGAAGCTACAGGAGATACTCCTTCAACAGATCCCACTGTCCCTGCGATTGAGGATGGAGTAAATTACTGGACGTTAGCCGGGGGAGCTGGGGGCGAGATGATTGGCGATTTTCTCGAGGACTCAATCATTGCCATGGGGGGTACGGAGATTGGTGATTTGACGCAGTTCCCATCATCTGATGAGATTGGTGCAGCCATGCACCGCGTTTATCCGGATCGTGGCTCAATGGTGAACGATATCAAAGGCTATCATGAATTTGCCTATGTGATGAAGCCCGGTGATCATATCCTTTTGAAACAAGGCAGAGATAAACTGTTCGCCCACGGAATCGTGGAATCCGAATACAGATTTGAGCAGGGAAGGGGAGAGTATCCGCATGTGCGTGACGTACGTTGGTTGCGTACGTCAGAAGTCGCGGTGGGTAGGGAGAACTACATGGCGATCAAGGCCTTGACGCGTGTAACGCGATACCGGGATTTCATTTCTCGCCTCTTGCAACTGCTATACGGAGCAGCGGTGTTGCAGGACGGATTTGTGGAGCCATTCAGGAGCTTGTTCCGAACACGTGAAATTGCAGAGACAATTTTTGACTGGATGCGGCAGACAGCGGATCAACTCGGGATTACCGAACCGGATGACACCCTCTTTCGCGTTAACTTCCGTCATAGGAAGCGCTCCATCCGCTTTATCTATGGTGGTTGGACAGTCATGGGATTCACCACTCTAGCGAGCAAGAAAACCGGTCTGAGTCTCATTTTTGAGAGAGATAAGGTCCCAGAATTATCTGACCAACTTCGATGGTCTATGAAGGACAGCGGACCAGGGATTGGCATGTACAGGGTTGACCTCACAACATTCCTCGAAAATGAGCAGCTACAGCAGCTATACCTTGAGGCGCTTGATATTGCTCGGGAAAAATTTTCCGGCTGGCGATCGACAAAGGGCATCTCACTGAACATCCCTGAGTTGTGCAAAGCCATTTTCGACGAAGGTTTTCGGGACCATCTTTATGCAAATGGCCTTGATGTGTCGGATGAAGAGTTGGATGGAGAGGATGAGTTTGAAGCTGCTGAAGAGTACACGCGGGATATGGCGTTGAGCGGGCTCTTTTTCCCGGAATCGGAGTTCGACAGCATGATGCGCGCACTCACGCAGAAAAAGAATATTGTGCTGCAGGGACCGCCGGGTGTAGGGAAGACCTTCATCGCAAAACGGCTCGCATACTATCTCATGGGAGAAAAAGCCGAATCCCGTGTAAAGGTGGTGCAATTCCACCAGTCCTATTCCTATGAAGACTTCATTCAGGGGTATCGTCCGACAACGGACGGTGGTTTCGTGCTAAAGGATGGGATTTTCCATGAGTTTTGCGCGGAAGCGCGAAGGCAGCCCGAGAAGAAATTCGTGCTCATTATCGATGAGATCAACCGTGGCAATCTCAGCAAGATTTTCGGCGAGCTCCTGATGCTGATTGAAGCGGATAAGCGAGGACCAGATTTCCAGGTTACCCTGGCCTATGCCGAATCATCCGAGGACTTTTTCTATATCCCCGAAAACATATACCTCATCGGTACGATGAACACGGCCGATCGTTCACTTGCTATCGTCGATTACGCCTTGCGTCGTCGCTTTCGCTTCATCACGCTTCATCCGCAGTTCGGCAGTTCGAAATTCAGGGATTTCCTCCTTGAGCGTCGCGCTGATGAAGTCCTGCTTGATAATATCATCGCAAAGCTGCAGGCATTGAATGATATGATTGCGAGTGACACCAAGAACTTGGGACCAGGCTACCAGGTGGGACACAGCTACTTTTGTCCGGTTATAGGTACCGCACCCACAGCGGAATGGTATGCCACAGTGATCGAACATGAGATAGCTCCGTTGCTCGAAGAGTACTGGTTCGATGACAATGCACGTGTGCGAAACCTGATCGAAAGCTTGAAGCTTGATGATCGCTAGCAGTATCCCCATAGAGAACATTTATTTTCTGCTCTGCTACGCCTGGAACAGGTTGGAAGAGAAGGACCAGGTATCGGTGGATACGGCTAAAACCACCGACCTACTGAACCTGCTGTCCCGAGTGCTCGATGGAGGATTGAGTCACCTTATCCGTCGTGGATATGATCGTGGATATATGACGCAGGAAGAAGATACACAGGTGCTACGTGGGAGATTGCTTTCCACGGAAACAATGAATCGCAATCTGCGGAGATCCGCCCGGGTCCGCTGCGCCCACGACGAGTTGAGCTACGATGTGCTGCACAATCGCATCCTTAAGGCGACGCTCCGTCTTCTCCTCCGCACGCACGGTATCGACGGTGACATCGTTGCGAATCTTGTTGACCACAGGCACCGTATGCACAGCGTGAGCGACATCGAGATATCCGACAGCGTGTTTTCGCGAGTTGTACTCCACCGCAATAATTTTTTCTATGACTTTCTGCTCAAGATCTCCAGGCTGATCTTTCACAATCTCCTTCCAAGTGAGGAGGCAGGAGGGTATCAATTCCGTGACTTCATCACGGATGAGCATCGAATGCGGTTACTGTTTGAAGAATTCATCCGGAATTTCTATGCGCATGAGTTGCACGGATGGAAAGTGAAACGTGATATCGTTCCATGGCAGTTGTTCTCCGACAACCAGGAATCCCTGGCCGTTTTGCCGCGGATGGAAACCGACGTTTCGCTCCACCGCGATAATCACCGTGCTGTCATTGAGTGCAAATTCACCGCCAGGCATTTCCAGCAGCGGGACGAGCAGTACAAGAAGACCTTTCGTTCAGGGCACATGTATCAACTGAACGCTTATCTTCTGAATATCCACGATCAGGCACCAAGCACCTCGTTGGAGGGGATTCTTCTCTATCCCACCGTTGGTGAACGGTTGCGCCATAGCTTTACCAATTCCCGTGGTCAAAGATTACGAATCTGGTCAGTCGACCTCAACGCCCCATGGCATGTAATCCACACCGAACTATGCGACTTGCTTGAGGAGAATACGAATTGAGTTCAAGTACCAATACTGATCATCTCATCCGTATGACCGCGTTTGACTGGCTTGGAAAGAATGCCGATCCAGAAACCGGGATGATAACCTGGAAGAAACTGCTGGAAGGGTTTCAATTCGATGGCCAGAAAATCATCCTTGTGCAGCAGCGTGGTATTGTCAAACCGAAACAGATGGATTATCCGCTCTCAATTCGAACGAGTCCGAAGGACCCCTACGGAGACAGTTTCGAGGGAGAAGATGTTCTGCTCTACCGATACTATGGCACGGATCCGAAGCACGCAGATAACCGTGGGCTTCGTGAGGCGATGAATCGGCAGTTGCCGCTGGTGTACTTGAAAGGGATCTCTCCGGGAAACTACTGTGCGGTATGGCCCGTCTACATCATTGGTGATGATCCGGACAACCTTCGCTTCCGGGCTGCCGCAGACATGCAAATCTCGTTCAACATTGAACAGAAGGCTGATGCACAGATCATCTCCATCCGCCGCGGCTATGCCACCGCGCAGGTGAAGGTCCGCCTTTTCCAGCAGAGCTTCCGGGACATCGTTATGCGAGCCTACCGCTCAACCTGCAGTTTCTGCCAGTTGAAACACGCCGAGTTGCTCGATGCCGCACATATCATCCCAGACAGCGATGAACTGGGTGTACCCGAAGTCACAAACGGCCTCGCTCTCTGCAAAATCCACCATGCCGCATTCGACCGCCAAATCCTTGGAATTACACCGGATTACGAGATCAAAGTTCAGCAATCCATCCTGGAGGAAGTCGATGGACCGATGCTTCGATGGGGACTGCAGGAAATGGCAGGGAGGAAGCTCCATCTGCCACACGATCACGCCCAGTGGCCGGACAGCGATCGTTTGGAGATGAGATATGAAGAGTTTCTTAAAGCGGGCTAGGTGCGAGTGTTGATAATGTGAAGATGCACATCCTAGCCGGACGGTTCTAACGAGTTTTTACCATAACATTTCACTGAGCCATAACACCGGTTGACATTGAAGGACGGGTAAAGTAGATTACATCTAGCGTGAAGAATATCTTCACGCCTCCTAGCTTTTTGAGCGGGCCTCTCGCCCGCTTCAGCGGAGCGTTACAAGACATTGCTGTGACGCTCCGTATTTTATACCCCTGTGAAACAAACTCTTGCAACGGGTGTGACTATACGAACGGCAGGTCGGATTATCATTTTTTGCGGAATACATCAGACGTACGTATCTTCAAGGCATAATTACCACGGAGTGTGATGTATGAGCACAGCCGAAGTTGATGGTTCATTCGATTTTGATTCTATCCCACTTGGGCATTCACGAGTATTAGTGACTGATGAGTACGGATTTACGACTGTCCTGAGGGTACCGGGAGGTTGGATAGTTCGATTGCATAAGCTCAGGGACAATCAGAAGACGTCGGAAGTAATCACAGCGATATTTGTACCAGAGGATTCCTTCGGATTGTGAGATGAATTTATTTATCCTAGAGGTTCGATTTGGGACAAAACAGTAGGGCAAATTACCGAGTCAATACTACAAAGGAAGCAAAAACAATTGCTTCCAGGTTGCTCAAAGAGTATGAGCTTCAGAAGGTTACGAAGTTTGGCTTGCCGGAAATCGACGACAGATATCACTACTGGAGAGTTCCAATTCTAGCAGAAAATGGAGAACGAATAGGCGAAATAGTTATTGATGCACGCAGCAGTTTAGTCGTAGGTAAAAAGTCTACGACAAAGGATCAGTTGGAAGCAAGATTGTTGAAAAGGCCGGGGCATAGGAAGAAGAGGGTAAGTGACGTAAATCAGAGGCCCAAAATATCCAGCCTCAGAAATACGATTGGTCTAGGTGATTCGGAGGAACTACTCCTTGAGACACCAGCAGAATCTGTTGATTTAGTCTTTACGAGCCCACCATATTTTAATGCGCGTCCTGAATACGCTGACTACTTAGAATACGACGCGTACCTAAATAAAATGCAGAGAATCTTCCATCAGTGCCATCGAGTTCTGCAAGAAGGAAGGATGATCGTTGTCAATGTATCACCAGTTCTGATTCGCAGAGCAAGCAGAAATGAAGCATCAAAAAGAATAGCTGTTCCTTTTGATTTTCATCGAATACTCATAGAGGAAGGATTCGATTTTATCGATGATATCATATGGGTGAAACCTGAGGGCGCAGGGTGGGCTACAGGTAGGGGCAGAAGATTCGCAGCGGATAGAAATCCTATGCAGTATAAACCTGTGCCAGTCACTGAGTATGTGCTGGTATATAGAAAAAAAACGAGTAAACTTATTGATTGGCATATTCGAAAGCACCCCGACAAATCGATAGTTGAACAGTCGAAGATTGGGGATGGCTACCAAAAAACAAACATCTGGAAAATCCATCCCGCGTTTTCAAAAAAACACCCAGCAGTCTTCCCCGACCAGCTAGCTCAAAATGTAATTCGATATTATAGTTTTATCAATGATGTAGTCCTAGACCCATTCGGAGGGATCGGAACGACGTCACGCGTCGCACATAAAAATGGGAGACGATTTGTCCATTATGAGGTGAATCCGGATTATGTGGAATTCATTAAACGTGATCTATGTAATTGGTACTTGGGCGATCCTGATGAGATTACCTGGGTGAACACCGAGATCCCAAGAAGTATACAAACAGGTTTTAAGTGAGATAGGCATGAAACGAATCACAATGAATATCCCTGAAACAGGTAAATCTCTGGTTAAGTATTCTGGAAAGCAAGTTGTCGACAAGCTTGGTCAAGATGCAATAAGAGATGTCGTATGCGATGTATTAGCAGGTACAAACGTCCGCTCGTTAACAGAAAACTTGACTCGACGAAGACTTGCTTTGTCTAATGCTGCGATGCTGGTAACATACTTAAAATCAAGCGCATCTATTAAGGACTTCACAGATAATATGTCTTCGATCATCGCGGGTGAATTGAAGCAAAAAAAAATGTCAATAGAAGAGAAGCAGTATCTCCATTGGTTAGTAGGACTGACTAATAAGAGCATTCAAAATGTACTTCGCAGTAATGAAGATGAGTTGAAAGGCTATCTCGAGACATTGGAGAAATCGATAGTAGAGTCAGCAAACGATAGTAGCAAGCTGTATGGTGAGCTTGAGGGAAGAATAGAAATTCAGGACGCGACTTACAATGTAAATTGGAGAGATGTACTTCAGTTATTTATGGCAATTGGGGCTCAGACGCTCTCGATTCGTGGATCTGAGAAATCGTTATATGGAAAGCTTTTTGAGAAACTCGTGTTGGGCTCTGCCCTAACAGTACTCGGATTTGAAAAAGTCGACGTAGACGATACTACGAAGGTAAAGGGTGTGTTTTGGCTTTCTCAGCGTGAGGATAAACGCGAGAGTGATGCAACAGTACTCGTTAAACCGGGACTCGGTGTAAGATTTGATATTGGTTTCATCGGGGCTGGAAATCCGGAAATATCATTGGATAAGGTGTCAAGATTTGAACGATATATGGAGAGGGGAGATGAAAACCACTCCATGGTAACAATCATATTGGTCGACAGAATTGGCGAGAAAAGTCGTATCGTGGATATCGCTCGAGAGATCGAAGGGGAGATTATCCAAATGAGTATGTCGAATTGGACAAAAGAGTTGTCCGATGTTCTTTTGGCTCGTACTAAATATACATCACCGATCCACAAGATGAGCGACACGAGAAGGGTAAGGCACATTAGAAAGCAGATGGAATCTATTGACTTAAATAGCTTTGTGTAGTATGAAAGATGTTGATGAATTAATGTATGCGATTACCCGAACTGAAATAAATCTTTGACGGGACTACATATTCTGTCTGAGCGATAAAGTGAAGATTACGACCTTGTGATGGTGCCAATCTGGCAATTTCTTCTGGCTTTCGAATACAGTTCACGGTAATCGAAACGGCTTTAGCGCGTGGAAAACTTGAATTTGTTCGGCATATCGTGAAAACAAATCCAGCACCGTATCATCATCATCAAAAAATACCTGCACCCCCTCCGCCTCGCAGATGTGTACCTTCTGCCAGAGGTAGCGTTCGAGGTAGCTGAGTTCGGGTGGGGGATCGCCGAGCATGGCAGCGCCTTCGGGGAGGAGGATGAGCTTGGAGTAGCGGATGCCGAGTAGACGCATTTCGGCCTGGGTTTCGGTGCGGGTGAGGGCGGTATTAGAGCGCGCGGAAACGATGATGACTTTACCGCCTTCCCGGTATACGGCTTCGGAGAGCATGCGGAAGAATTCGGGGGCGGCGGTGATTGTGCCGTCGATGTCGAGCCCCACGATCATGCGCTGTTTCTTGTCCATGGCTTCATACCTCCTTATGTTATGACGTTTCATTGCTTTTTGGCACGGTTTTCCTGCTCACATCCCTGGACCCTGGATCAATGCAGCATGTGACCATATCTGCCGGAGACGAGACGTTTCCAAGTCGGCTCTCCGATTTGAAGGACATGCCGGAGAAGCTGTATTGCCGGGGTGATGTCTCGGCTCTGTCAGCCCGTCCGCTGATTGCCATTGTCGGGAAGCGTCAATGCACGGACTTTGGCGCGCAAAGTGCGAGGGAGCTGGCGTCCTTTCTCACTGCTCACGGATACAATGTCGTCAGCGGACTCGCTCTCGGGATTGATACGGCCGCGCATCAGGGGGCGCTCGAGGCCGAGGGACAAACCGTGGCTGTCCTTTACGATATCCGCAGGGTACAGCCGGCAGCGAATGCTCCGCTGGCAGAGGAAATTCTGTCGACGGGCGGACTCCTGATCTCTGAAAATCCGCCGGGTACGGTCTATGCTGCGCGGCATCTGATACGCAGAAACAGAATCATCACTGCGCTGGCATCTGCTATATTCATTATTGAAACGGACGGTCAAGGGGGCTCTGTCCACACGCTTCGCTACGCGCGAGAGTGTGGACGACCGGTGTTCTGTATTCATCCCGAAGAACTCGAACAGCATTCCACCCCTGCCTACGCTTCGGGCATTTCACGCATCGTCAGTGAACCTGGAAGCTGGGTCTATCGAACGCAGCAGAAGGATGAACTGCTGCATTCGATGGATGAAGCCTTGTCCGGGAAGTGGCGTAACCTCTCGTCACGGAAATAATCGTATCACCTCGGGCAGACCGACATTCCAGAATGCGGGGGTGACAGGCATTCTCTGGAAAAATTCGTACGCGGCCGGTGCGCTCAAAGCTTCGCCGTTACCGAGATGGACATCGATCAGATTCAGTCCTGAAAGCGTTGTCAGCGCATTGGCGATCACGGTATCTCCAATACCCTCCAGGTTCTCGTTCGTGAAAATCTCGCTTCCAATCACACGGCGCTCGCCGTAGTTGCTGAGGCGCGCGATCATGGCAAACACGTCGATCGTTCTGTCGTCAAGATCTTCTTCCAGGATTTCCCGGATGTTTTCGTAGCTGCCGCTCAGCAGCGTGGTACGCGGATCGATATACGCGGTAGCATGATCTTCGAGATGTTCGCGGAGAATTTCCTGCTGTTCCATGATGACTCCTTTCGTTTTATCAGTTGAGATTGTCTGCGTGAAAACCGAGGTGCGACCCGCTGCCGGGTGTTCGGTCGAATCTTCCTTCCTCTTCGAGCTGACAGGCGTGGAGGAGGTCGGACTGCATCAGGCAGTCTCCCCGGCGCGCCGCGATTCGGAGGGCGTTGGCGGCGGCCACGGCGATCTGTCCTCCGCTGAATGCAAAGCGCAGCGCTAATGCAGGCAGGTTGAGGTCATCACTGAGTGGTACACCTGCAGGAATATGCGTTAGCCAGAGGGCAAGCCTCGTGCCTCTGTCCGGCATCGGGAACACGAGTTTGTAATCGAAACGACGGCTGAAGGCGTCGTCCATTGTTTCAACCAGATTCGTGGTGGCGATGAGTATGCCGGGGAAGCGCTCGAGTTCCTCCAGCAGGATGTTTTGCAGCCTGTGCTCAGTCTGGTCAGTGGAGCGGGAGCTTTCCGCGGAACGTGTCATGAGCAGCTGATCGCATTCGTTGAGCAGAAGCACGGGGGCTTTGTCTGCTTTCTTTGCATGCCGGGCGTAGTGGCGGAACATCTGCTGCATGTTGCGCTCGCTGCGGCCGTACCAGGATGACAGAAGTTTCCCGGCGTCTGTGATGAACAGTTCTCGCCCGAGCGCACCTGCGAAGGCTTCGGCGGTGAAGGTTTTTCCCGTTCCTGCCGGACCGCTGAACAGCATGAGCAGGGAGCCATGCTGACGTCCTGCCGTAATACTCTCCACACCCCAGCTGCGCAGCAGGCTCTGCAGCTCTCCCGAAACTGCGCCGAGGGCATCACCGAGATTGTCCACCAGATCTGAAGGCAAAACTGCTTCCGAAAGTGTATGTCCCGGTGTGCGGCGTTCAAAAAAGCTCATTCCCACCTTCTCGACCGTATCCTTCCCGGTTACACTTTCGTCTGCAATGATGCGATGGAGAACGTCCTGCGGCACGGTGAAATCCCGGCTTGCCATGAAGCCCTCTTCGATTTCAATCAATCCTTCCCGCAGGAGTGGAGCATCCTCCGCGAAATACTGCTTCATGCGGAGACGCTCGAAGAGATTTCCTCCCGCCAGCAGGGCCGTGGCGTTTGAAAGGTCGAATGCACCATCCCGCAGTGCCATGTACACACCGATGGCGAGGAGGATGCGCTCGTTGGTGTCGAGTCCGGCATCGCGGGACATCTGCTCGAGTGGATAGCAGGCTTCCGTGCAGCGCACGCGGCGCGCGAAGGAGGAAAAGGCGGGGTGCTCGGTGGCAGGAATGCCGCTTCCGTTGCGCCGGCGTCGGCGACGCATGTGCAAGGGCATGTTTTCATTGTCCCCGATCAGCACTCGAACCACATTCATCCAGCCGGTGACGTATTCTTCATTGCTCGCGAAGGGAGTGGGTTCGTCCTTGCTTCCACCACCTGCGATGTCAGGCATGTCGCCATCGCTCAGCAGCCAGCGGCTGATGTCGTCGTTGAGACTGACATCCAGCTGCGGAGTGGGAAAGTCGCCATGCAGTTCGAGGATGCCAGCCGAGACAAGGGTACCACCGTCTTCAAAATACTGCCGCGTTTCAAAGCGCTCGAGAATGCCGTTCCCCCCGAGCGTAACAAGATCGCGCACTTCGGGAGTGTCGCTTTCAAGTTCTGCGGCCAGCGTGTAAAGGATGAAGGTCCATTCCAGGCGGCTGAGCTCCAGCTGCTGCGCCAGGCGTTCGAGCGGTGGAAGAGGGTCCGACTCTGCTGCGCGACGGCGGAGCAGCGTATACCGCCCGTCCAGATCGTCAGACTTCTCCGGTTCTTCATGGCGCATACGCCGACGTTCACGACGAATCTTGACGCTGTCAGCATAGCGTTCGATGTAGTCGAAGCAGTCCCGCAGGTACTGCTGGTTCGAACGGTATCCATCTGCCGCGAGGGCAGGATCATAGGATGGATCACGCAGCCGCAGTCCCACCCGCAAATCGGTACTGGCGCGCTCACGCAGCAGTGAACGAAGCTGTGTGGAGGGAGTCTCTGTCTCTCCACCCTCTGTCAGCACCGCCACCAGCTCCCTTTCTGCGAGAGCGCCCAGCACCACGTCCCACCTGACGGACATGCGGTAATCATGCTTTGCACATGCACGCAGATGCAGCATGGTGACCACCTCGTTGCCGCGACGGGTTTCCCGAACGAGAATGGCCAGCGCGGCGAGTTCTTCCTCCGAGCATCCGGGGTCCACCACAGACGCGGCTGCCCGCATTTCCTCCCGAATGCGCTTTCGGCTGCCGTCTTGCAGCACAGATGCCAGTTCTTCCAGTGTCTCCAGTATGGTGATGTCCTCTTGCATGGCTTTCCTCTTGTTCGTTGATCTTCCATACAAGTTAAAGGCCAGTATGTCAGATCATGACGAACTGAAAAACTGATGATTTTTGTTGTGTTTTTATCTGCAGAGGGGAGTCACCGGCGGACGCGGAAGGCGTGAATGCGGTTTTCATGGAAACGGAGAGTGTAATCCTGCCGCAAATCGCCTTCCATTTGAGGAAGTTCGAAGACGACGAGGTGGCTGACCTGGTGATGGCGCGTGAGCCAGCGGATGACGGCACTGCATTCGTTGCGGGGAAGGAGTCCTGTCAAATCATCAATGACGACGGGCAGGCGCGCGTTCCAGATGCGCCTGGCGATGAGGTGCACGGTGAAGACGACGACGGCAAGTTCGGAAAGGCCAAGCTGACGGATACAGCGCATGGGAGCATCCGACAGTATTGCAGCAGAGACGGCTTCGCGCGTGGGGGAGGGGAGTCCCAGTTCTTCGAGGGACCGCAGTTCGATTTCCAGCTGCGCCCTGAAGCGGGCTGCGTGCGCAGGGGCATCGAGCAGCGAAAGCATATCCGACGGAAACGGATCCTGCAGCGTTTCGGTATCGAACAGCGTCCACTGCTGCAGACTCTCCGGGATGCTGATGTTGCGCTTCACATGCCGCAGCACATGATCCGGCGTCTGCGGCGCGGTCAGCAGTCGCGCCAGCGTGCTTTTCCCCGAGCCGCCCCAGCCGGTAATGAGCGTGCGATGCCGGTGAAAGAGCAGCTTTGTGTTCGCTGCGATGCGCGGATGGTGTCCGACAAGCAGGGATTCAAATCGCAGGTAACTGGCGGCACTTTCCATGTATGCAAGCTAGCTGCCAGATATTCAATTATTGCAAATCTGAATCGGCATCCTCGAAATTCCAATCCTCAGGATAATGCTTTTCCTCGAGTACCCGCGCTACTCTTCCATCCTCCATCAGCAGGGAGACCTCATGCTCATAGCGCGTGTAATGCTCGTCATGCGTATACTCCATCTCATCTCCGCCCGCCAGACGCAGCTCACCCGACACCCAGTCTGCGAACATGGGTCCATCCCCCGTGAGTCTGTATATCCCATCGAAACCTGTGAGAAATAGCTTTTCGTCTTCAACCTGCCAGAAGGCAATGTAGCGCCGCCAGCAGGCGGTGGACCAGAGCAGGCTCTTCTCCCCGAGCGCAACTCTCTGTATGCGGCGTCTTCGGTGTGGAATGCGGACGATGCTGATCAGACGCATGCTGCGGTCACCGTACGTGATTCTATCCTTTATCTGAACGGTCATGCTTTCTCCTTTTCCAGTATCGCCTCAGCAGCATTATAAGTCTCGTATCGATGCGGGCGAACACTGCGAGTGTACGGAGGAGCATGGACGCGAGCTGGCAGTACATCACGAGGACGAGGATGTCGAGCACCTGTCGAATGGCATCAATCATCGTGCAGCTTCATGTTGGCGATATCGTTGTCCGTTGAACTTTCAACACATGAAAACCTGCACGATGCCGGACTCACCCGCAGTGCAGCTTCCGGTAATTTCTGCTCATCTCCTTGATCGTCGCTGCCATTTCCTTGCGGAGCGAGGAGGGCTCGAGCACTTCGGCGAACTGACCCCAGCGGAGTATCCAGGCGATAAGTTCCTTGGAAGGCCCCAGGTGCATACGCAGGGTCAGGTTTCCCTCATCATCACGCGACATCGATTGCGTGGGATGCCAGCGACGGGATTCTATGGAGGGAACCACAGTTTTGTCAAAACGGATGACGACGTCCACCGGCTTCTCATACCATATGCCGAAGCTGCTGCGCAGTACCTCGGAGAGACTGAAGGACTCATCCCGCACAAAGGTATCTTCAGTCAATTCCACACTTTTGAAGCGTGAGAGTGCGAGATAGATAGTGTCCGTATGCGGCGGGACCTGTCCGAGCACATAGAGGGTCCCGTTATGTATCAGCAGCGAGTACGGATGCAGGCGGTAGCGTTTGCTGCGATACTGCACCTTGACGACGCGGCTCTGCACGATGCTGTGGAACAGGTCGCGCAGCATATCCGCCCGGTCCGCAAGATCCAGCTTCCCGGGTTGGTGCACATGAAGGTAGGTCCCTGAAAATGCGTCCGGCGCCGCAATCGCGTCCGGCGGCAAGAGCTGATGCAGCTTCTCGAACACCGTGGCCATATCCGTTTCAATGCGCGTCCCTGCAAAAACCTCGCGGAACTGCACGAGCAGTACAGCGGCCAGCGCCTCTTCCGCTGTAAGCAGTTCCGGAATGAACTTGAATGCACGGTCGAGGGAATAGTATTTTTCGTTGTGCGCGCCGGCTTCGATTTTCAGTGGAATATTCGCCGCATCGATTTTCATGAGTGTGCGCTGCAGCGTCTGCTTCGATTCCTTCCGGTCGAAGTAATCGTACAGCTGCTTCACCGTCACGTTCTCGTGAGTACTCAGCAGGTGCAGAATGCGCAGTGCGCGGGTGAGCATAGTTTCGTCTGCCATGAATTCCTCTTCGCAGATTTGTTTTCAAGCTAGTGGTCAGATTGTCATACTCCGACAATCTACACGATAAGTTTATCAGGGAAAATGCCTGCCCCAATACGCTCAGGCGCAGGGACTCATCCAGGAGAAACGGAGCAGCGACAGCAATGCAGAGGACGACAGAGACACCGCTTTTTGAACACATTCGTGCGGCAATACTCGGAGCGGTCGTTGGTGACGTACTCGGTGTACCATACGAGTTTATTTCGCGTGAGAAGATGCAGGCGCGTCCGGCAACCGGGATGACGGGAGCGGGGACACACCAGCAAATGCGCGGTACATGGTCGGACGATTCATCCATGCTGCTCTGTACGGCGGAACACCTGACCACGGGATTCAATATTGCGCAGCTGGGGAGGGGCTTTTTGCGCTGGTTTGACACGGGATATATGACTCCTGATGGAAAGGTGTTCGATTTCGGACTGACTACCGGACTCGCGATGGACAGGATTCGGGAAGGCATGCCGGTGGAGAAGTGTGGTCTTGAAGACGAGGACAGCAACGGGAACGGTTCGCTCATGCGGATACTCCCGGTAGGAATCTGGGCGTATCGGTTTCATGAGCGTGGCATCATTCGCGCTGCATCTATCGTCTCCGCGATCACGCATGCGCATCCGCGTTCGCAGCTGGCCTGCGGACTCTACTGCCTTGTCGTCAGTACCCTGATGAGAATCATCGAGGAAAAGGGGAGCGACTTTGATCGTCCCGCAGTTTTGAATTACGTCATGTGGAAACTGCGAAATCCTGATCCCGAGGTTTTCTTTCCCCGAAGCTTGAAGCAGGAGCTGAAGCATTTCGACCGCCTGCTCTCGCCCGATTTTGCCGAGCTGCCGGAATCCGAGATCCGTTCGAGTGGCTATGTGGTGCATACTCTTGAAGCCGCGCTGTGGTGCGTGCTGACCACGACCTCGTACCGCGATGCCGTGCTCAAGGCGGTCAATCTGGGGGAGGACACCGACACGACCGCCAGCGTTGCCGGGGGACTGGCCGGACTCCTGTACGGTCCGGGTTGCATTCCCCAAATGTGGCTGCACGATGTGCGGAGCTTTGCCTTTATTAAAAGGGTTGTGGACCGATTTGCCTTTAAAGTCTGTAATTCGTAATTAGACGCATACGCTTCGATGTATGCAAGCAGCGTGTCCCTCATCCACCGGGGGGGCAACGGGACAAAGGGCAGGAAACTCAGCCCGAAACAGCCATTTTCACCAGCGTCGCAAACTGGCAGCAATAGTTGTTTATGCGCAGCACCGGGAACACTACACATGCACGAGATCGAATGCAGTCCTGCATTTTGCAGCTCTTCGTCCTGTGCCTGCTCGCCGTCCCGGCGCAGCTCCCCGCGCAGAAAATAACCGACGCCATGAACCGCCACGTGCTGACCGTACAGTCCGACGGCCGCATCCTCTCCCCACAAAACGTCACACTCGGCCACTTCAAACCCGACGGCCGCATCGTCGACGCCCGCAACCGCCTCCTCGGCCGGATTTCAAAAGAAGGACGGTTTTACAGTCCATCAAACAAGCTCCTCGGCCGCATCGACCCGGACGGAAAGGTGTGGGATGCGCAGAATGTATTGCTGGGGAGGGTGGAGGATGGACGAGTGTATGACAAGAGCAACCGGCTCATCGCGAAAGGCGCAGGGGTGAAAGCGAAATTTCTAGGGTGGAGTTTGTTCTTAGGTGAACGAAATGACTTTACAAAGTGAAATTATTAGATAGGTGGTATTTGACACACGATCATTCCGATTGGTGTCTGAATAGTAGGTATTACGATTTCTAGGAGTTGCTCATGCATAAGAGACGTACGAAATCCCAATTCTCTGCAAATTTCGACCTTAAGAAGTACGCAGAAGTAGTGAGAGGCCACTACAATACAACAATTAAGCCAAATTGTTTAAGTAGTGGCTGTCTCGAATATCTACGGAAAAACACGGATGGCAAAGGAGTATATTACTTTTTACCTAATCCTAAACCTCAGTCGTTGCCAGTACGACATTTCATTATCTGTCATGAACCATCTACGCAGAGGGGCAGTTACTTTGATGCCATGTCTGAAGTGCAAAAGGGGAATCGAAACTTTCACCCTGCAAAGAGAGATGGGTTGCTTGTTTTTATGCTGGCTCTGATGCATGCGACCAGTGGGCAGGTATATATGACTGATTTGAGTAAATGTGCAATGAAATCAAGTGAACCGACAAAAGAGGAAACAAGAATACTGAGATACTCAAATTGTCAACCATTGCTTGAGTATGAATTGGATAGCTATACGGATAGCCGGACTCGTTATTACCTCCTTGGTACAGAGAAATTTATCGAATATCTCCCTTCCGACTTGCAGGAAAAAGTGAATTTGTTGCCACACTACTCTCTGAGATTGTCAGTACCTCAATATCTTTGGAAGATTCTGGGAAAAAAACTGCAGTCTGAAACAACGAAACAGTATAATTCTGCCTTAGATGCCTTTGATACATGGTATATAAAACAACTCGAGACCAATGATTATATGATGAAGAATATCCGAGGAGTACTGCGTCGGTGTAGAGATTCCGAGGAAATATCTCATACTGCACTATTTAATTTCTATATGTATTCTAAATTACTTACCGTAGACTAATGATAAGCATCTATCCTGAGAAAGGGATAATCGTCCATATGTCCCAGGGAAAGGTGAATAGACCAGCTATATGACCGCGTATGAACAGAATCATCACTCTCACCAAATCCCGTTTCAAACTCGCCTGCGAGTGTCCAACAAAACTCTTCTACACAGGGAAGAAGGAGTACGCCAACCAGTCACTGAGTGATCCCTTCCTGGCTGAACTTGCGAAAGGAGGCTACCAAGTAGGGGAGTTGGCGAAGCTTTACCATCCGGGTGGGGTGGACATCAAATCGCTTGACTACGATGAGTCTCTTGCACAGACTAACGTAGCGTTGCAACAGGAGAATGCCACTATTTACGAAGCCGCTGTGGCCTATGAGAACCTGTTCATCCGCATCGACGTGCTGGAGAAGAGAGGGAATCATCTGCATCTCATCGAAGTGAAGGCGAAGTCCTTCGATCCCGACGATCGGGATGCCTTTCTGACTCGGAAGGGTACGATCAAGGGCAGCTGGCGGCCATATCTCTACGATGTGGCATTTCAGAAGCATGTCCTGACGCACGCTTTTCCGGGAATGGTGGTTTCTTCATACCTGATGATGGCTGATAAATCCGCCGAATGTCCGACGGACGGACTGAACCAGAAACTGCGCATCACCAGAAACGCTCAGAATCGACTTGAAGTGATCGTCTCCCCCGAAATGAACGACGCGGACCTGTTCGTGCCTATTCTGGCGAAAGTCAACGTGGATCCGTATGTGGATCTCATCTGGGAGAACCACGACAGCGATCCTGCGAACTTGCTTGGCTTCGAGGACCGGATTGCGCTTTACGCCGCTTCCTATGCCGATGACAGGAAAATACTCCCCGTACTTTCGAGTACTTGTGCTTCCTGTGAATTTCGATGCAGTGAGGAAGACTTCGTTGCCGGAAAACGGGATGGGTACAGGGAGTGCTTTTCGGAAGTGCTCGGTTGGGACGAAGCGGACTTCGCAGACCCCACGGTTTTGACTCTCTGGAATTTCCGGCGCAAGGATGAGTTGATCGAAGATCGTCGTATCAAGATGACCGATGTCACAGAAGACGACATCAAACCATCCCCGGATGGAAAGCCCGGGCTCTCGACGTCCGAGCGGCAGTGGATGCAGGTGGACAAGATCCATCGCGGCGACGACTCGCCCTGGATCGACACCGATAGTCTTCGCCGGGAGATGCACAGCTGGCGCTTCCCGCTCCACTTCATCGATTTCGAGACGACGATGGTGGCTATACCTTTTAACGCCGGTCGACGTCCATACGAAGAAATCGCTTTCCAGTTCTCCCATCATGTCGTCCATGAGGACGGACGCGTTGAGCACGCCGGACAGTATCTCAACGCAAAACCCGGTGTGTTTCCGAACTACGACTTCGTACGTGCGCTGAAACGGGAGCTGGAACAGGACGACGGCAGCATATTCCGCTACGCGGCGCATGAGAATACCTACCTCTGCAAGATCCATCAGCAGCTCAGGGCAGACCCCGGTGTGCCGGACCGGGACGAGTTGTGCGCCTTCATCCAGACTATAACGCGTTCTACCGGTTCAAGCGTCGAGACATGGGAAGGAGAACGGAACATGATCGACATGCTCGAGCTGGTCAAACGCTACTACTACGATCCATACACGGGCGGCTCGAATTCAATCAAGTACGTCCTGCCCGCGATACTGCAGAGGTCCGAATTTCTGCAGCATAAATACAGCGAACCCATCTATGGGGCTGCCGGCGGAATTCCAAGCAAGAATTATCAGGATTGGCGCTGGATCGTGCGCGACAACGATACAGTTCGTGATCCTTACAAACTCCTGCCGAGGTTGTTCCAGGATATTGATCCAACCGATGAGGAGCTCCTCAGTGAAAGCGATGAACTGAAAGACGGTGCTGCTGCCATGACCGCCTACGCGCGCATGCAGTTCGAGGAGATGGGCGACGCCGAACACCGTCATCTCCATGACGCCCTGCTGCGCTATTGCGAATTGGATACGATGGCGATGGTCATGATTTATGAGGGCTGGCGTAATTTGCTGGTCCCATGATGTAGTTATTGGTTTGACAAATAGAATTGGTCCATTTTTTTACAAAAATGAGGTGAACAATGGGGTCCCCGGAATCGATTGAACAATATGTAAATGAACTCAAACAACGACCATTTCCTGCTGATCTTGATCTGGCGGTGAAACCGTTCCAATTGGCAATGACTCCAGCCGGATTTGGGGAGTTTAGAGCGAAGTTTGAAAAATGGGATAAGAAAGCTGAGAAACATGTATACATCCATACCTATCAGGATAATGCTGGCGGTACAAGAATTATTCGGGTTGGTTCCGCCCTAAAAGGCATAATCTCCAGGTGGTTTACGAGCGCTGGCAACCACTACAACACGTACGCATGGGCTGTGAAGGAATCGCAAGCGTACACGCAGAAAAGTGCAGATCTATATCCGCACTATCTTCTCTTCTTCGCTGGTCTGCATGAAATGGAAACTACTGTATCAGTGATTCCATTTGATCGTGAAAGTACCAAGGACTATCAGGTGCTGTTCTTTGAAAGTGCACTCATTGACAAGTATAACCCAGTGTGGGAGTCGTCATTCCAGCAATTGAAGAGAAAGAAAAACAAGGAAAGCTTGCTAAAAAAGATCACAGGATATGGCGAAGCGTTGAAATTTATCAATGAGCAGAGAGCATCTCCTCAGTTCGATGACGATCAGAAGCTGCCGGATGCCAGAGACTTGCTCATTAAGCTTTAAATCAATGGCAATGGAGAGCTTTGACAAAATTAGTTTATTCCCATTGAAGAATCTCCATATTACACTATTTACTATGTAATATGAGGTTCCTGGATGCATTCATTATTCGATTCTATCGGTTCGTATGATGAGGCCCCCTTCGGTACTGTGATGGTGCCGCAGGGGGATTTTTATGATATGGCAGATCCCGTGATTCTGGCGCTGGAAAAGGAGATTCTGCACAACGTTAATGTGGCACTGCTGTTGCTCCTGAGCCTGTCGGAGGCCCGGTCGGACACCAATGGAGAAGATGACGGCGTCGTCTCCCTGGTGTACTCTCTCTACCGCACACTCGAGAAGCAGGGATATCTGTTGGCGGGACAGAAAGCACTGAACGAGATCCGCGCTCCGGAAGCTTTGTACGAAGGCTGGTTGATCACACGAATCCTGCCTGGCTAGTGCCATTCCCGTTCAAACACACTTTCGATTCCAGTCAAGCCCCGGATTTGGCGGGGCTTGACTGGAATATGCATCTGATTGTGAAATTGCGGTTCCCATGTCATTGCCAGACCGCTTGATGGTCAGAGACGGCCGATGCTGACCTGACCCGATATACCGGTTGATCGACCTCAGACAGTTCGCAATCCTCACGAAGATATACTTGCCTGGTGAAGGTCCATATCCTGGTGCTAGATCATCATGTCTCTTTGATATATCGTCGTTACTTCGAAAGAGTCATCTTTATTGTTCGCACTTCATGTCCACTGAACATTGTGCAGAAGTAGATTCCCGAAGAGAATGAGTCGGCATTGAACTCCGCGCTGTATGTCCCGGCGGACTGGTGCTGATCTGCCAACTCCTCGACCTCTCGTCCATGGGAATCCGTGACTACGATGCGAACGTGTCCATCCTCCGCGAGGGTGTAGGGTATGCTGGTTGATGGATTGAAAGGATTTGGGAAATTCTGTCCGAGAGTCATGTCTGACGGAGGTATAACTTCTCCACTGAACAACTTGCTTATTGCATGCGGTGCTGTGACAGTTGTTTGCGCTTCGGTCCAGTTGCCGCCGACGTCGACCGCACGATAGGTGATTGTGTATACACGCCCGCTTCCGGAACCGGAGCGCTCCGCTCGGAGTGCGAATGACAGATCGTAGGTTCCCGTCTCAGCGAGTTGAATATCATCCGGGGTGTCACCATCACCGATTCCGTTTTCCGCTTCGCTGCTGACAATCGAAACAAGCGTGACTTCCGGAGTTCCGCAATTGTCAGTCGCCGTGACTGTGACATTCACAGTCTGCATCTGGTGATTGCATGGCCAGAGGTATGTGGGCGAAGTGCTGATGCTGAGCTGTGGGGGAGTAATATCGTCAACGACGACGAGCTGAGTCTGGTAGGTAGGGGCACTGACACCGTCGTCGTACTTCCATGTGATAGTGTATGTCCCCTGCTCGGTGTAGGAGAGCGGATCATCCGTCGTGCCGTATATCGTGCCTGCAACCTCGCTGTTCGCTGTCGGAGTTGTGTTCACTGTTACGGAACATTCCCCGACCAGAGAGGGGAGATTATCCAGATCCGGGGTGGGGGATTGATAACAGCTGTTCAGGAAGATGGAAACTGTATTTGCACCGAAATTGCTGACCGCAAGGTCAAGCCCACCTGTCTCATTCAAATCCGCGGCCGCTATCCCGCGCGGGTCGTTTCCGACAGGAAGATTCGTCGCTGTACCGAAGCTGCCGTTACCGTTTCCAAGCAGGATGCTGATGTTGTCGGATTCCCCATTGGCGACGACGAGATCAAGCTCATCGTCACGGTTGACGTCGGCTGTGATTATAAAATAGGGGAATGTGCCGATGTCGTAGTAGGTAGGGGAGCCGAAATTTCCACCGCCGCTTCCCAGCATGACCACCGCCTTGCTGTTCACCGAAATTGCGGCGGCAATGTCGGTGATCCCATCGTTATTGAAATCTCCTGCGGTAACACAGTATGGCTTCTGATTGACAGTGTAAGAGACCGGGGAAGCGAACGCTCCTTCTCCATTTCCGAGGTGCACCGTTATACTCGGCGAGTCACCGTTCGAGACTATCAGGTCAAGCGTCCCGTTTCCATCGCAATCATTCAGTACGACAAAGTTCGGGTTTGATCCGGCCGCTATGAATACGGGGCTTGCGAAACTGGCCGGCCCGGTGCGTAACACGATGGCAATATTGTCCGTTCTCTCACAGGCAATAACCAGATCTGTCCAACCGTTTCCGTCGAGATCCCCTGAGACGATGGAGCGAGGGTAGCTTCCACTGCCGAGGGAGGTGTGTGTGGCGGTGCCGAAGGTGCCATCACCGTTGCCAAGTAAAATCGAAAATGTGCCCGCATACCAGTTCGCCGTGGCGACATCGGGTACATTGTCGCCGTTGTAGTCACCAGTTGCGATTGCCATGACCGGTCCGTTGCCGACTGCGAAAGATGCAGCACTTCCGAATGTCCCATCCCCATAACCAGGCAGAATGTAGATATTGTCTGAAGCGTAATTGGCGATCAAGAGATCAAGATGTGCATCTGCATCGAGATAGGCAGCGTTGACCGAGTAAGGATAGCTTGCAGTTGAGATCGTGGTTGGTGTGGATAGGTTTGGTGTTGAACATTGCGCTTGCAGCTTCGCCGTAAGGAACAACGCACAGGCTGCCATTACGAACAAGCTCCCAATTCTTAACCCCATTTTCATAAAGCCTCCAGAATATCAGGAAAATAAATCGGTCCGAATCTATGTGAACTCGGGTTGCGATCACAGTCCCCCTGTGCAAGAGAAACGAAACAACCAATCCCCCCCAGCTCATCTGAGGATGGCTGAAGATTGGGCGTTCAATCATGTGATGTCTGTAGAATGCTCATGTGAAAGATATGCATTGCACTTCAGAAAGGCAACGATCAGGATAGAATACTCCGAGATATAGTGCTTTCGCCCGATCGAAACCTGGTTTTTAGAGATGTATTTGCTCCACTGCATGGTCTGTATGACATCGGAAAGTCTGCTGATTTGATCAAAACTAACTATCACGCTTGGTACTCATCCCCCCCCGGTCTTCTCCAGCACCATCACGGACTGATGCACGAGTGAGTTTTCGTAGGTCAACTGAAATCCGGTGGCCATGTCGTCGTTGAATCGTGTTTCTTCTCCGAGTGCGACGCTCGGGTGGAGTTCGGACTCGATGTCGGAGAGGCGATCCATGAAGTCTACCGCGCGGAAGGATGCTTCTGTCGGTTTCGGCATGGGCACGTCGGGGTCGAGATGGACAGCTTCGATGGCGACGGCGCGAAGGACTTTGGGGAGATATGAGGCGCAGATGTTACGGCGGTTGAAGATGTCTATGCCGAGCAGCTGTTTCCCGATCAGGATGGCGAAGCCGTTGCTCTCGGGAACACCCTGGAACAGGCGTGTCAGGGCATCGATGTCTTTCTCAAGGTGCTCGTATGTGTCGGCGAGGGAGAGGGAAGGGGAGTTGACGTTATGCGCTCCGTCGATGGAGGAGACTTCATTCCATACGCGGGACTGGTTTGCCGTGTGTCGTCCGCTGGTGCGCAGCGAATATGCGACGCTTTCGGATTTCGCAGCGCGGACGCTGCGGGGCGCGACGCTGCGGGAACCGCGGAAGGTGCGGGATGTGTAGTGCCAGCGGCCCTGCTCGACGCAGCTTACCGGAACGACGGTACGGCTCCGCGGGGCGAGAAACACCGAGGTGTTCAATACCCGCGTCTGCTTCGCTCCTTCGAGCATGTCGCCATCCATCATGAATATGAATTGATCAGAGTTGTTAAGGACTTCAAGGCTGTTTACGTCGCCTGCATCGCTGACTTCCCTTACCTCCACACTCCCGGAAGCAATCGCCTCTTCGCATGCCAGGTATGTCAGCGTGTCCATCGTCGGTGTCGCAAGGTGCACGCAGCTGATGGCTCCGTGCTGTTCTACTCGCAGTGATTTCAGATAGTTCATTGGTGTACCTCCTTTGAGATACATAATGTAGACATGAATGGAGGTTACTTCCGTATCATCCGGTGATACTTCGGGCGCAGCGGTGCCGGGAGCAATGCACAGTTGGGGAAAGCTGTCCTCTGCAGATGATGTACGTCCCTGATTTGAAGTCACGCATTGTACTTTGTCCCTGTCATCCTCATATTATATCCGTATCGAATTCAGCGATTATTGCGGAGGCGAACGGGAACATGCTGGACATTCAAACGAAACTGAAACGGCAACTGGAGATCGTGGGACTCGCGGTAGAAAATGAACGGGAACTGCGGCCGGTGGACCTGGCGGAGATGTACGGCTGCGAAGAGCTTACCATCAAACGTGATTTGAGTGAACTACGCGGCAGTGGGATCGACGTTCATTCACATCGGAATGGAGGCGTGCGCATCGATACTCCGATTCCGCCGCGTCGACTCAGGGAACTCGTGGCGCAGTACCTCTCACTCTGCGTGGCGCAGAGGGGAGTGGACAATGCCGTCGGACTCATGGTGCGAAAGCGTGGCGTCCGTGCGCTGCATACTGCGGTGCTGCTGCAGCGCTGCATCGAACAGCGGCGTATCGCCGTGATCGACTACAGGAAGGAGGCAGGGGATAAGAACGGCTTACGGGAAATTGCACCGCTGCTGCTGTTCCAGAGCGACCGCTACTGGCGTGTGCTCGCCATGCACGATGACCGCATCAAGCAGTTCCATCTCAACAAGATTGCATCTGTCAACCCCGGCAGCAGGCGCTTTCGTCCAGTCCCCGCATCGGACATCGAGGCGCTGTTCCGGCATTCCTTCAAAAGCTGGATCGGCACCGAGGAATATCGTATCCGTCTGCACCTCTCACCGCTCTGGGCGCAGCGCCTGAAACCGCGTCAGTTGTTCGAATCGCAGCTTGTGACCGAAGAGTCCGACGGCGCCATCGTTCTCGAGGCGTCCGTGAATTCACTCGACGAAATTGCTTCCTGGGTCGTCAGTCGCGGCGAGGGTGTCACGGTTCTCGATCCTCCTGCACTGCGCGAGAAAGTCATCACGCTCGCGCAAGGTGTCCTGCGGAACTATCAAGTGTGATCTGCATGCAGTCAGTTTATGAAGATGAGTATCATACGATGATACTTATCGTCCTCTATGCTGATTTTTCTTGACATCGCTGCTCCGCGGATATATATTGGTCCCCCAATCATCACCAACATACCGCATCTGCCTCTGAATCCTCGCTACTGCCCGTTCATATTCCTTCCCCAGAACACAAAGGCAGAGGACAGAGGTAATACAAAACACATAACGAAACCGTTTTCACCATGAGAAGTCTGCATGGAATGCAGCATCATGGGTTGTATAGGGATGTATGTTCTTTGACATATGAAAAAGTGCCTTTTGTCATTGTAAAAATGGCAGGGACTGCAATAATCGAAAAATGAGAAAACGTTATTCCGCGAAAATTATCGAATCATATCATTATTAAATTCATTTCTTCGGGTGAGAATATCCGTCACGTTTTCGTGAACAAAACTCACAATCTGATAGCTGGGATTGTGCTTCCTGCATAATTCTACGCTCTGATCCCATCTGGCATGGTAGTTGCACTTTCCCATAGTGACACTTTCTACCCCATCAAATATTATCCCTTTTATCATCCTGTTGCACGGGGGAGTCGATTTATATCACTCAAACGACAGGAGGAGTCATGCGCTACATCATCAATCCCGCCATCATCATTCTCCTGACTTTTTTCCCCGCAGTTGTGCTTTTTGCGCAGGAGGAAAATTCCGATCTCGCCATGGCCGAATCGTTCTTTGATCGTGAGGACTGGGAAAACGCCGCCCGTTCTTATGACCGTGTGATTCAGGCCGAATCCGAAACACCGTTTGTTCTCCATCGCCTGGCGTATTCACTGCTCAAGTGCGATCACAACATGAAAGCACGCGTCGTGCTCGAGCGCCTGATCGCGCTGAATCCCGACGATGACCTCGCGCACTATAATCTCGGCATCCTGTACTGGTCCACCGATCGTCCGCTGCTCGCCATCCCTTGTTTCAAATCAGCAGTGCGCATCGACTCGGCCTGGGCGGACGCCTGGTACTGTCTCGGACTTATTTACGTGGATCTCGAGCGTCCCGACGACGCATGGCGCATGTGGGACAGGGTTCTGCCGCTTGACGCGGATATGGCCGCTGACCTACATGAGCGTGTCAGCTATCTCGAGCGGTATTTGAACGATCCTGTCCAGGAATGGTGACGATATGCTGAAAAACCGTGAAGCGTTCCGTGAAGCGACGGACCTGTGGATCGACAAGATAGCCTCTGCTCTCTTGAGTGAGGAGGAAGACCTTGAAACCATGAACGAACTCCGTCAGCAGATGAACCTGCGTCTGTCAGGGAAGCGCGCCACCGGTACCGGGGCATTGCACATGCTGATGCAGTGGCCGCAGCTTCCTTATATAAGGAAGAGCATGCAGCTGACCGCCATGCTCGATCTCAAGCCGAAGAATGCATGGGTCATGTACGGCTTCGTCTTAGAGCCGATTGAAAGCTGGGCGGATCATCATATCATCCTGAGCTGGAGGAAGTCCTTCAGGCGGAAAGAAAAATTCAGTGATGACTCGGCCAGGTACACGGAGACCAGGGGCTACGTAGAATATATTCCCGCAATGGCGGACTTGCAGCCAGTCGATGACGGTATAGATATCAGTCTGAAGGCGCAGCTTCCCGGGGGACGCCCGATCGACGTCTGGAAAAAATTCCCTCTGAAGCAGCGGGAAGAACCGATGTGGATGCGGCAAATGCACAGACGCCAGGAAGCGCTTGCCCAGACACATGCAATGTCAGAATATCTTGCCGTCCAGCGCGGAGACAAACCGTCGCGGTACAGAACATCGCCACCCGATGAATGCGACCTGTGTGGACGATCGTTCCGTGATCTCGACTATCTCGTCGATGGACGCGTGGGAAAGGGACTCCGCTGGGCGGACATGTGCGTCAATTGTTTTGCAGTGAACGGGGGTGTGGTCGGCTGGGGGAGTGGACAGATGTATCAAAAACAATCCGATGGGAAATGGCTGCTCGTCGGCGGCTACCCTCCCGATCGTGAGGAACTCTGACGACATTATGCGGCGTCCCGTGTCTGCGGGACGCCGCTTTTGTTTCACCGACTGTCAGGAAAGATGCGCTGCAGCAGGATATCCCGGTGCTCGATGGGGAATTCCGTGCTGCATACGTCCGGCGCCGTTGTGAGCTTGAATCTCGACTTCAATGTAAACAGTGCGCGGAGGAAGAAGAGCTGCTGCGCGGCGCGGCGGTCGAACACGGAGACGGGACAGCGCCAGACCGGCACCCATGCGTTTTCCGTTTCGATTTCCAGCCAGGATTGTCCCTGCGGTAGAACGCAGAGAAACTGATTCTCCGGGCCATAAATGATGCTGAGGTCGAGTGCCCGTGCAGTGCGCAGTTGCCCTTCTTTCAGCCAGACCATGCCGACAAAGTGAATGGGCTGCAATTCCGAGTGGTACATGCGCTCGATCATATCCAACGCCATGTTCTCCTCGAGTTCTTCCACATCGCGCAGATGATGACCGTCCCTCAGCGTGAACGCCCGCTGCAGCATCGCGCAGCCGGGACGCGATTCGGGATCACTGGAGCGTGCCAGTGTATTGTACGCCTGCACCGCGCTATCATATTGCCCGAGCCGGAAATGTGCCAGCGCGAGGTAATACATCGAACGGCAGTTCCCGGGATCGAATTTCAGGCTGTGCTGAAGCGAAGGGACCGCGGCGGCGTAGGCACCGACTTCAGTGAATACAATACCGTTGTGCTGTGTGACTTTCGGATCGTCGGGGAGGGGAATGTTGAGGGACATGGGGATACTCCTTTTTAGCTGTTCAAAAAATCGTGGCCGCAATAGGGATCAAATCGCCACGGGAGTCTTGGCTCCGTTGAGAAGGTGCTTATTTGGATTGAGGGACAAGATAGCACGCGTCGGCAGTCACTCGCGCTCGGGGAATCGAACCCGTGTCTCGGAAACAGCGCCACAGGTCGCGCATGTTTTCTATGTGATTGCGCAGCAGCAGCCAGTAGACGCTCCCGGTTTCCTCGTACTGTTCGTCGGCATGAAAGAACATCTGCTGATACGCCGCCTCGCTGTCGTAAGGGAGAAGCAGAACCGGGATGCTCTGCTTTTTACTCGGACGCGACGCGACAAGCAGGTAGAGTTTCTCTATCACCTCATCCGTCATCGCGATGCAGCCAACCGAGGCGCATTTCCCGTGAATGAAAATATCTCCGCCCTGTGACCAGCGTTCCCCCTTCGAAGCGCTGTGCTTCTTATACCGCGCATCATCAACCTGATTGGGATAATTGATCTTCATTGAAAGGTGATAGCTGCTGGCGGAATTGAGAAGAGAGATGTGATAGATGCCTTCCGGCGTGCGTCCATCACCCTCGCGTGCCTTGAATCCGGGCGTCACATCCATCGCACAGACCTCAAAGCTTGCGATCGTGTCCTGTCCGCCGTCCAGTCGGACCACATGGAGCATAGGGGGACGCTTGGTCACGACGAAGCCGATGTCTGCCTTATCCCAGCCCCCGGCGCCAAACACCGAATCCCAGAATGCAGCGTGTGATGCTCGAAGCTTGCTCAGCTGGGCAGGGGCGGGTGCCGTACTGATAAACAGCATCAGGGTAATGAGCGCAATACGTAGATGGGATTTCAATGTGGACTCCGTTTTAGCTGTTTGTGTCTGGCCGCAATAGGATCAAATCGCCAAGTAGTATGATATGTCATTCTCTAAACATGATCAATGCAAATATCCTGCCATCCTATTCAGGTTGTATTTTCAGTGGAATTGTCAAGACAGACGTGAGAAATCTGCACGCTGCAGTGACAACATTGCACACTGGCAGGGTGATGAGCAGTAGTCGAATAGTGAGATGATGGTTGCATCAATGCTGGCTTTGTGCAACCTTAGCAGAATGATTGAGGTATTTAATCCACCGGTCGTTTGTCCCGTCGGCAGCGGTGCGCTGCCTGCCAGTCGACTCATTGACGATCACGGGGAGAGACGACTCCGGGATGCCGTAGCCAAACCAATCCAATGGTACAGACGCACGTTATTCCCGCTATACCATACTGGCATGCTAGGCAGGATGGGGCCTTCACGAAGAACGGAATCGCAGCAGCGTGCGGCTTGGAGAGAGTTGAAGAGCATTCTTCCCTGATCTGTGGGTATGGCTTGCTACAGCATTTTCCACGCTCCCTGGAATATGCATGCGTCGTGCACGGAGCGGGGTGAAGGGGCTTTCGCCCCTTCACATTTTCTCGATGCATATCACTTCAGCAGAGTCATCCGGCGAGAAAGTACCTGTTCGTTCCACTGGAGGCGGTAGTAGTACACTCCTGACGCGAGATTCATTCCATCAAATATGATGTGGTGGTGACCTGGAGACCTCATCTCATCGACAAGCCGCCTGATTTCGCGACCGAAATGATCATATATTGTCAGTTTTACTTTGCCAGCCAGAGGAATTGTGTACGCGATTTCCGTGGTTGGGTTAAACGGATTCGGGAAGTTCTGAGAAAGCCAGAGCTGACCGGGAAGTGCATCGACGGGATGACTCTCCTTCGCTGGCAGGCATTGTCCGAGATAGTCGCCATGCTTGAGATGACCCTCCGCGGCACTTGGCCCGATACAAAGTGTGTTTCCGCCTGTGCACTTGTGGCAGACCAAAATACGTACAGGGTTGTTCCCGCAGACGATATTCTGTACGACTATGTTGATGTCCTGCTCGCCGGTGCAACCAAATGCGTTTGTCCCGATTGCTGTATACGTGGTTGAGGCGAGGGGACTTACTGTGATGGACTGCTGGTTCTGTGCAATGAGCGTTGATCCGTCATACCAATCATATGACATTGCAGGAGAGGCAGTCAGTGTCACAGATGAAGGACCATAGCCCAGGTACAGGGTGTTGACATCGCCACCGGGGTTCACGGGGACTGCAGGATCTGAGGTGATTGTGAATTCCGGAGGCTGACCGATGAGGGTCACTTGCGCATCGCAAGAGGCACTTTGCCCGAGCGCATCTCGCACGGTGAGCGTGATCATAGCCGGTGAGGCATCCGAGCAGGTGAACGCAGACTTTGAAATCTCCATACTGACAATACCATTGTCGTCCGAGCTGCCTCCATCCACCTCCACGGCTTGAAGAGTTGTTACCTCGCCACTCAGTGTGATCGTGATATCCCTGCACACTGCAACAGGCGGATCATCAGCATCAATGGTCAGATCTGCTCCGTTGTCTGATCCAAAAAGCACAGGACCAGTCGAGACAACACGAATGCGGTACCCCGATCCTGAGGGAATGTTCGAAGGTATTGTAGCGGTCAAGGGCCCTGCACTTCCACTACCGATAACTGTGGGATCCGAAAAATCACCGTTCGGATCGCTCAATTCAACCAGATACGAATTGTTGCAGTAGAAAAATCCGTCCGTGACAAATGCGATGCTGAGCGTAGACTGTGGTAACAGGGGAGCAGTGACTGCCGGAGTGATTACAGGAGCACTGATGCTGCTGCACGCTGTTGTCGTATTCATAAGGAGGGAGAGATTGTCAGTACTAAAATTTGTAGTAACAATATCGGGCTTCCCGTCTCCGTTGATATCGCCGGGGCACGTTAGTCGAGGATTAATGTCTGTCGGGACGGACACGGATAGCTGAAAACCGCACTGAGGATCGCCAAGCAGGATGCGGACACGATTCGATACGTTTTGTGACAGCGCAAAATCGCGGTATCCGTCCGCATTGAAATCCCCTTCGCCAATCGTAGTAATACTCCGGCCTGAGTTGGTTGTATAGGTGATGACGGACGCGAATCCTCCCAGCCCATTTGAAGGCAGGATGTGAAAATCAACCGATCCGACAAATGTACACGCGATATCGGGATACGAATCATTCGTGTATTCACCAACCAGGGAGGACTCAATTTCATCGGGCAAACTTATTGTGACAGGGGCTGTGAAGCCAGCCTGTCCGTCCCCGAGATAAAACAGAGCGCTTTTTGAACCTTTGAGCGGGATGAAGACATCAGGTGCTCCGTCACCATTGAAATCCGCGACTTCTAACCCGCGTGGCTCAGCGCCCAGTGCGTACGACGTTGCGGCGCCGAATGTTGCATCGCCGTTGTTAAGCAGAAGCGAGAAATCATTTGAAAATGTGTTGATGGCAATCAGGTCCGCATCAGCATCACCGTCAACGTCGGCTGCACGGATAACATGCGTATTCTGCCCGGCTGCATAGTGGACCGGTGCCGCAAATGAGCCAAGTCCATCACCCTTCATTACCGATATTCCGTCAATCCATCGATGTCCAGCGGCGATATCCAGGTCGCCGTCGCCATCGAGGTCCTTGAGAACAATTCCGCGGACATTTCCGTGTGCCGGGTACTGAACCGGTGTTTGGAAATCACCATTGCCAGTACCGAGGTAGACTGAGACATTCTTCGAGCTGTAGTTCCCTGTGATGACATCAGGGTTCCCGTCATCGTTCACATCGGCATTGAGGATGCTGGCCGGTGCGGCGATCCCTCCAAATGATATTTTGTCCCGATATGTGAACCCTCCAGTACCATCACCCTCGTAAATGTATACATCACTGGAATACATATGTGAGACGAGGAGGTCTGGCTTCCCGTCGTTCGTCACGTCACTGAATGCTGTTTCCGTGGGATAATCGCCTGCGGGTAGCTTTGTCTTAACGCTGAAGGTCCCACCAGATGCACCCAGGAAGACCGTGACATCATCGGAGTACGCGTTGCATACCGCCAAATCGATAATTCCATCGCCGTTGATGTCGGCGCTGCCGATTCCATTTGGAGCACTTCCGGTGGTAGAATAATCCGTGCGGTTCGAAAATCCCCCGTTGCCATCGTTTAGACGTATGGCGACGCTGTGCAGGCTCCAGCTAACGATGGCGAGATCGTCCATTGAGTCCCCATTGAAATCCCCCGTTGTTACCTGTTGGCAATATGTATGGCCGGGGTACTCAACTGCTGAAGCGAATTTTCCTGTCCCGTCATTCATCAGCACTGTCACGCTGTGGCCGTTCCAGTTTGAAACCACAACATCGAGATACGCATCGGAATTGAAATGACCCAGTGCCACACCGCTGGAGTGATGGTCGGTAAGGTACGAATCACTCAAGCTGAAAATCCCCGCTCCGTCTCCGAGGTATATTTCCGCGTTCTGTGCGTTGGTCGTGAGGTCTGCAACGACGACATCCAGCTTCCCATCATTGTTCATATCAGCTACGGCGACGTGTCCGCGTCCTGTTGAAGGCAATCCGGTAGGAACACCGAATGTCCCATCCCCATTGCCAAGATACGCTTTAAACGGTGCACCTATGACGAGGTCCGTATGTCCATCACCATCCAGGTCGGCAAGTTTCAATGAACTTGTAGGTCCACCAGTTTCTACGCATTCTTTTATGTCAAAATTACCACTCCCGTCTCCTTCGAGGAAAAAGAGATTGAATGATGTGGCGCATGCGACGATAAGATCTTGTTTTCCGTCCTCGTTGAAATCACCAAGTTCAAAATCAATGGCATTGTGTCCCCCGGGTGGGAACGTGTTGGTGACAGAGAAGCTCGCTCCTTCACATGTGGGCTGCGCTTGCAGCGATGAAGGAATGAAGAAAGCAACGAGAAAAAGTAGGGGTACGAGTTCTCTGAGTTGGTGAATGCAATGTTGTCGTATCATAACTACTCCTGATTCGGTGAGAGGTGCACATAGAGTCTACTTAAGCCGTGCCATTCTGCGAGTAAGCGTCTGTCCGTTCCATTCCAGTCGATATATATAGGTACCGGTTGGCAGGTCGGATCCATCGAATACTGCATGATGAATACCGGCGGGAGAGTAGTTGTCGACGAGACGGTATATTTCCTGGCCGAGCAGATTGTACACGACGAGGCGAACCATTCCCGCTTCGGGGAGGCTATACTCTATCCAGGTCGTTGGATTAAATGGATTGGGGCGGTTCTGAGCAAGTGAGAGAAACTCAGGTGAGATGCTGCGCTGCTTTTGCGTCTGACATGCTCCTATGTAATCACCGAGACCGAGATGGGCCTGTACCGCGTTCTCCGCAACACATATTGTTTTCCCCTCATGGCACATCATGATCTTGACTTGATTTGCATTGTTGTTGCAGCGCCAATCCAGCACCTCGATCGAGATAGAGGCCGAGCCAGTACAGCCGTACTCGTTGGTTACAGTCACCGACTCCGTATACGCCCCGGCTTCTGAAACAGCGAATGTCGGTGATTTGATATCAGTACTACTGAGTCGAGGAGAAGCGGCCCATTCGTATGTATCACTTTGAGAGCCGGAAGCGGTCAGCGTCACTGTTTGCGGCCCGAATCCCAGGTAAACAGTGTTCTCCGCGTGATTCAAAACAGTAGGGGACGGGGCAACCTCGATGACCGGATCGGGTACGGCGCCGATGACGTTGACCGTCGCTGTGGTTGTAGCGACGTTGTTGTGGGCGTCGACTGCGGTCAGCGTGACAGTGTTCGCACCGATGTTCAGGCATGTGAACGTGTTGGGGGAGACTGAGAGCGAAAAAGCGCTGCAGGCATCAATCGAGCCACCATCTACATCATCGGGCATGATTTCTGCAGCCCCATCCACGAGAGTGACAGACGCAGCCTTGCTGATTACAGCAGGTGCGGAATTGTCTATTACCGTGATATACCCGGTACAGGTGCTGGATACACCGTAGGTATCTGTCACAGTGAGATTGACTTCAGTTGTCCCAATCGGGTACGGCCCAGGTGGCGTTTGCGTGATGGTAGCGATGTTGTCGTCCGGATCACTGGAGCCATTGTCCATTGATGCGTATGCAGTGCAGGTACCTGTTGCCGCAACAGTCATGGAGGCATGGCAGTTCGCAACGGGAGGATGATTGAATACGAGAAGCGCCAGGAAGCCATCCCACAAGGAGGTCGGACTATTGTGAGGATTAATTGGGTCGCCCCAGCTAGCGTAACTGGTGCCGCAGACCACGAGATTATAATTGGAATCGAATGCTATCCCCCAGCCTCCGTCGTATATGTTTGAGCCGATGAAAGTGTTCCACAACCGCTGTCCTGCAGTATCTACTGCAGCAAGGAAGCAATCAGATCCACCGTCATATGAATCCAGTGGCGTTCCCCATGACACGCCGTATGTCTGTCCTACAATGTATAACGTGCCGTCAGGATGTCTGATTATTTCTCGCCCATCGTCTCTGGATCCACCTCCCAGAAACGTGTTCCAGACTACGTACCCTTCTTTGCTGACTTTGGCTGCAAATGCATCAGTCATTTCTTCCAAATATCCTTCGGTCCACGCTACGATAGGTGTGCCCCATGTTGCGGAACTATGACCAACAAGAAATATGTTATCATCGCCATCTACGGCCAGATGAATGCCCCTGTCATCTCCGGCACCTCCAACGAAGGTGTTCCAGACGAGACCTCCGCTGCTGTCCAGCGCAGCGACGAAGACATCCATGCTTGCAGAAAACGCCTGCACAGGATTCCCCCAGCTTGCATTTCCTGCGCCTGCCACGTAGAGCATCCCGTCCCCGGTTACGGAAATATCACTCTCGTTCGCATCAAAACCGTCGCCGCCAAGAAACGTATTCCACAGCATCTCTCCGTCACTATTGAGTTTTGCCACGAAGTGATCAGAGGAGCTCGAACTGTGCTCTCGAATCGGGGCACCCCATCCAGGATAACCCCAACAGTATCCCGTGATGTAAATATTCCCATCGGCGTCAAGCGCAACAGATTCACCGAAATCCTGATTGTAGCCCCCAGCAAACGTATTCCATATTAGTGAACCGCTACTGTTGAATTTCACAACTTGGATGTCAGCCATTCCCCCACTGGTGTATTGATTAACCGGATTGCCCCAGTTTGCGGTAGTGGATCCGATTGCGATAATGTTACCATTGTCGTCTATTGTGACATCATTGAGGCTGGCGCCTGCCGCCGGGATGTAAGTGTGCCATAGCAGGGCACCGCTGCTACTGAATTTCGCGAGGAAGCCATTTTTCGAGCCTCCTGAAAACGGGATGATTGAATTGTCCCATCCCTCTTGCGCGAGACCAACGACATAAATGTTGTCCTGGGCATCGACGACGGTAGCACGTGCGACATTTGTCCCCACGCCCCCGAAAAAAGTATTCCATTCCAACATCAGGTTCGTGGATGACTGGGCTGTCATAGTCGTGGGATATAGAAACACAGTTATCGCAGCAAGCAGAATGCAGATTCGTATCATGATTCCTCCAAGGGAAATGAAATGGTGGGCGTCGGAAATTATCCTCGGAGAACTTTACCGAGGAGATAGAGGATATCGTCTTGGCGAATATCAGGGATGCCGGTGCACACAGGTATTTTTCCGCGATCTAGCGCAGTACAGTTTTTGAGAATGAAGAGTGCGGTGCACACGGATGCAGCTACCGCTGCAATGTGACCATCCTGGTATGGACTTCGCCGGCAGCATCAAGTAGAAGGACGTACCTTCCTGCCGGGAGTCCGGTACCATCAAATTGGGTTGTGTAGCGTCCGGGATTCATGTTCTGGTCAATCAGCGTTCTTACTCGTCGTCCCAGAAGGTCATAGATGGTGAGATGGACCCAGCCAGAGCGCTGGAGGCGATATGGAATGGATGTCTGAGAGACGACTGGGTGTGGATAACAGCCGCCAAGCAGAGACACATCAGTCATGTTGGTTGCCGAGCCTGGATCGATGTCCAGAAGCCCAGAATGCCATGTTTGTATATAATTGTTTTTGTAGGATGGGTATGAGATACAGGACGTCCATCCGGTCATTGGATCAACGAACGAAACTCCGGTATGGTATTTGTCCATATCAAGGTAGCTCCAAGAAGCTCCATCGTCAGTGGTGTAAGCCGTTCCAGGCAAGTAGTCCCCGACCATCACAAAGGTGCTGGCGGTTCCGGGAACGTACGCGAGACAGGTCCCGGATACCTGAGAAATCGCAGGCTGAACAATCTCCCAGTTTACTCCTCCATCCGTCGTTCGTGCTACAGTCGTTGCAGCGAGCCCCGCAACATTGTCGAGACAGGAAATCGCCAATCCATGAAGTCCATCGCGGAATGCGAGGCTTGTAATGATTCTTGATTCCATTGAAGGAATGCTAACCACATCCCAGTGGTGCCCCCTGTCAGTACTCCGATGGACTCTCCCCATTGACGTTGGGACCCAGATGGTGTCTCCGACAGCTGCCATCGCATTGCTGCTCGACATGAGGATGTTCATTTCACCGCTTTTATACTGTGGTCGATTTTCCACAGGAATGCTTTCCCAGGTTTGACCACCATCATCGGTTACTTTCACAGACCACGAATTAACTTCTACTCCGACGAGCCCTGTAAAAAAATGAATGAACAGTGTCTGAATATTGTGAAGTTGCTCCGTCCATGTCTCTCCGCCGTCGGTGGTGTGTAATATCCCTCCCAGGTTATCACTGGATTGACACATGCAATTGGAAGTAATCCATGCAGTGAATTCATCTAGAGCGAATACGTCCATAAAAAACAGACCATCCGTTTCCGGAACCCGAATTGCCGTCCATGTCGTTCCTCCGTCTGTTGTCCGCAGTACTCTCGGGAAGCCCACAGCTGGGCCAAGTGCGTGCGTCGTATCTGCCAGCGCCCAGACCACATCTTTATTGACGGCCTTCATAGAATAGATCATGTATTGTTCTGGAAGAGAAGGAGTTTCCTGCGGTAGCCATTGTGATGATGCCTGTGCACCAAATAGGAGAACTAGCAGTATTATCATTGGAATTCGCTTCGTATACATTGGTGGATTCCCGGGATTATTTATGAAAATCATGAAACAGGGCGGTCGGAATGATTCTACCTTCGATCAGCTGACCATTCACTTTCTTTCGGCATCCAACAACTGGCGTATTACACCGTCCTCAGTTTGCCAGGTGAGTTCCCATAACATCTTGCCCTCATCAGGAATCGTGATGATCTGTTGAGCGCTGTGGCCCTCCGTAGACTCCAGATCAGAAAGTTCAAGTGTGGGTACCTGTTCCTGTCGCCAATTGCCTTTAAGCGCTGCTGTTTCGCCAGTGCTTGTTGCTTCGAAATACACCATTCGTTTTTGTGACGAGTCCCAACTGTACATTCCTATCCAGTCGACTGTGAAGTCACCCTGCGCATGGAGTACTCCTTTCATCTGTATGGTGTTGGTGTTAAGCACCGTACTACAGTCCATTTCAACGGGCCAGTCGAATTCCGTTCCGTCTCCCATGGTCTGATGAATGCGACCCTCCCAGTGACCCTTCAATAGTGCAAGCTTCGCAGCAACATCTTTCGGGGGACGCAGCATATCGGTTGGACTCCCGAGATCGGTTACCGGTACTTCTGCGCTAACTGCTGCTAATTCAAGGCTGCCTGTCCAGACTTTTCCGTTTCCCCCCAATATGGTGCCAAGGGCAATCTTTTCAGCTTCAACAGGGACGTCGAGTACGATGGTGTAGCTGCTCCAATCCGTTGTCCCTCTGATTGCGCGTCTCTGCATGTTGTCAAATGCAAGGATTTTATGATTCTTGCCATCCACTCTCATCCACAACATTGCTCCAGCATTCACGTCCTCAGTTTTGACATATGCAGAAAGTTGAATCCTCTTCGAGCGATAGTCCTCGGCATCGATAGTACACATCCATGTTCCAAATCCATTGGATTTAGCTCCATCACCGATCATGTACCCGACATCATCGCTGTCATACGGCGCGGTTGGATCTCCCCCACAATCATACGCACCAGATGAAACCCCTTCTGTATACAAATCCCAGTCTTCGAGTGCCTGTGCTGTCATCAGCGATGAGCACAGTGCGAAGACTACGGTTGAAGCAAGAACCCGGAAGCAGTTGGTTATTAGCTGCGTGCGCATGATGTTGTCTCCTCAATTCTCTATGATGTCTGTGAACTCGTGTTTCATAGGTTTCATTTTGATAGCGAACTCCATGATCGGCTTCTTTTACGCAATGAGATTATTTCACAACTGTCAGCTTCCGTGTGCAAATGACACCATCGCAGATCATTCGATAGAAATAGATTCCCGTTTTAAGGTGGTCAAGATTGGTTTTCAATGTGTGACATCCAGCTGCGTACACTCCGTTGGTCAAGAGTGAAATCCGCTGTCCGAGGATATCGTACATGGCGAGATAAACCGCCCCCCTGTGTGGTAGCGTGAATGAGATATTCGCAAGGGTGGAGGCTGGCTCTGGAAAATGATTGTCAAGGCTGGGCAGGTCTGGTGGATTTGGTACAGTCCGGGTCGTGGTGGACAGTGGACTCCCAGCCCACTTTTGGATGAAGCCGTTAGGGTGTTCCAGTGTAGTCTCACAACTGGTCCAGCCGGTAGCTGGATCGACGAACGCGATACTGTTGTGGTTATCATCATCCAGTTTATCCCATGTGCTACCGTCATCATTGCTGTAAGCTGCCCCGGGTGCGTTTGAGTCTATCGCTGATGCGACCATCATGTATGTCGATCGCGCACCCGGTATGTAGGCGATGCAGGCTCCGGAAGGACCGTCGAGCTGGTATACAATGGTCTCCCAGTTTTGTCCTCCATCGCTGGTTCGACTCATGCGTGTCTGAGCCGGATTGAATCCAACATTCTCCAGGCAGGACACGACAATGCCGTGCTGGGAATCTTTGAACGCTATGCTGGTGATCGCTGCATCTGAAGGCAGGGAGGTCTCCGACGCAGACCAGTGATGGCCTCTATCTGACGAGTGAAACACCCGGCCCCGTGATGTTCCGATCCAAACATTGTCACCGGTAATCGCCATCGCATTGTTGCTTGCGTAGAAGATCATGTACTCTCCTGTGAAGAACTCCGGATAGTCCTTCGCTGCAACGCGTACCCAGGTAGCTCCACCGTCCGTACTTGTATGTATGATATGGCGGTTGACTTGCAGACCATCATGCGCATTAAAAAAATGCAGATACACACAGGGGGTATGTGGCAGTTGCTCGATCCATGTCACGCCTCCGTCGATCGTTTTATAGATGCCGCCGTCTCCCGTCCTGAGGTCGTTGACTGCAACCCAGGCTATGTTGGCGTCAATCGCTGTGATGTCTGTGAAAAACATTCCATTCGCTTGCGGAATTGTCTGCATCTCCCATGTGTCTCCGCCATCAATTGTTCGGAGTATGCGGGGAGAACTGGCTGTTGGCCCTTGCAACACGATCGTATCGGCAACTGCCCACACCACATTCTGATCTAGGGGCTTCATGGATGCGACGTAGAAATTAGGTGGCAAGGATACAGCACCCTGTGAAAGCCATTGCGCGTCGAGTTGGGCTGATGTGAAGGAAATAATAATTGCAACGAGGAAACTGAGCTTCATTGACATGGAACCTCCGGGGAAAGTCAAATCTGAATGTTCAGTGGTATCGAGGCCGTGGATTCGATTGCTGCAGGGCATATAGCAGTTACATGCGGAGTGGGGTACTCCACTGGGTGAGGCGTGGGGGTGTGATCTGAAGCAAAAGCAGTAGAATGACATAATATTATCGGAAAAGCGGTTCCCAATGTCAATGGGTAGTACTACCCATTATTCGTGGCTGGATGGATCAATCCATACGCTTCGGCGAGATGGAGAGCTGGATATTGCGACCACAGGCCGCCAGCTAGCTGACGGCCTGTGTCCCAGAAGTTCAGGTTATGATCGCCCCTCCTCAATGGTCTTACGTTATCTCCCCCTCACCCACCCACCACCAGATACAACGCCACCACCCATAACAGCACACTGAGCACGAGCAGGGTGAGGGACAGTCTTCGATTCTTCCATTGCATGGCTGCCTCCTGCGATTAAAACGGCAGGCCGAATCCGAGCTGCAGGTAGTAGGGCAGCATGGCGTCTTCGTCGTCGAACTGGGCGTCGGTCAGGCCGAGGCGCAGGGTCAGCTCGGCCCAGTCGCCGATGGTTTTTCCGGCCTGGATGCCGTAGTAGAAATTCCCGCCGGTCGGGACGTACCAGCCGTCGCGGATTCCGACGTAGCCGTACTGCTTCATGACATCGGAATGCGTGAGCTGTGTCGCGACGGCTTTGTCGAAACCGAATTCGAGTGCGGCGTGCCAGGAGGGATCGTAGTATCCCACCAGGGCAGAGAAATCAGCTCCGAAGCTGACGATGCGCACCAGGTCGTTCTGGTAGCGGCGGAAGTTGGATGCGACTTTGACGGTGGCGGAGAAGCCTCGCCATTGGGCGACTTCCATTTGCGCACCGAGACGAAGGGTGAAATCGTCGACGGGCTGATTCCCCATGGGGAGGGAGGCGTGCAGGCCGACGACCAGGGGACGAGATACATCAAACGCGCGACTGTACGAAAACTGTGTCACGGCCCCGTAGTCGTATCCGATATTCAGCTGAAGGCGGTTCGGTTGCTCGGGACGCATGGACCTCCAGTTGACGTCCTGCGAGAGGGCGGACTGTGCCGTGACCACGAGGATGGCGAGTGTTATGAGTATGGTCTTCATGGGATTATCCTTCTATTAAAATTCTTATCGAACGGTATTGAGATAAGCTTTGGCGATCGGATAGAGGTTGTCCCAGCCGAAGGAGGGGATACTGTGTCCGGTGCCGAGGATTTCAACCAGCTGAACGTTGGGAAAGGCGGATGAAACGAGCTCTGCGTGTGATCTGCCGTAGGCCTGGTTCAGCTCGCTGTAGGCGAAGAGCACGGGTTTGTCGTACTTCTGCAGATTCGTGGTGAAATCAAACGAATGTTCGGTCGCGTACTCTGATGCAGCGATGGCGTACAATCCACCCATCCGCCAGAAAGGAGTTGGTCCTGCAATACCGAGCTTGTTGCCTTCCGCATATTCAGCGGCGCCCTGAATGGCGGCTTTGTAGTCGAGCTTTACGTGATCGCTTCCGGTGATGATTTGATCCACGAAGACGCGATCGTTGAGCGTCTCATCGAAGGGATCGATGATCTGCCAGCGCTCGAGATACTCCTTGGTATCCGGCCAGGTCAGTCCACCCGGTTCCATCAAAATGGCCCCGCTGATGTCCTCCGGGTAGTCGTTGATGTAGGCAGACGCCAGCATGGCTCCCCAGGACTGTCCCATGAGAAGTACTTTTTGTCCTGACGACCTGTAATGCCCGATCACCGCGCGGAGGTCGGCAACGGCCAGGTCTGGTCCCTGTGCATCATACATTTCCCTGCCGTGCCGCCTGGAAAGGCCGCATCCACGCTGATCATAGAACACGACGAAGAAGCCGTCGTCAGCAAACGCAGCGAGTTTGAGCATGCTGCGGTAGTCGCCTCCGGGACCTCCATGCAGAATGACGAGCATGGGGTCGGTCGGATTGCCAAACGTCTCTGCATGCAGCAGGGTGCCGTTGACCTCAATGGAAGGAAGTGAAGGATCTTCGTCCACCGTCAGCGGCACCAGTTGTCCCTGAGCTTCAGGCTCCAGAATGTCGCATGCGCTGAACGTGACCGCCGCGGCTGCCGCAACGATGAGGAGGATTGTGAGAATGAGTTGATTCATGATTGCTCCAGATTATCGGAAATGAGAGAGTTGACCGAGTGTCTGGGGCAAATGTACGCGGCGAGTGAGGGCGGATCGGTTCAGCGTGTAAGATGGAACCTGCCGGGGGAGTGCCATCCTGCAGGATGACACCCCGAAAGGCTTATCCTGGGGGAAGGCTCATCCTGGGGCTAGGTCAATCCTGGTCGTGGGAGCGTGAGGCGACGAACTGGGAGGGAGTCTGGCCGGTTTCGTTCTTGAAACAGCGGTTAAATGACGATTTTGAGCTGAAACCGCAATCGTATGCAATCGAGAGCAGCGTGAACTGCTGGTTTTTCCTGGCTGCGATCTGGCGCTTGAACGCCTCGATGCGATAGGAATTCACGAAATCGTAGAAATTCTTCTTTTCCCTCTGATTGATGACCTGCGAGAGGTGGTTGGGTGGCACTTCGAGGGTGGACGCAAGATCATTGATCGAGAGATCACTCTTCTGGTACATGTTCTTTTCCTCCATGAGAGCGATAAGTGCCGCATGGAGTCCCTCCGCCGCCTCGTCGCTGAGTCCGGATTTCGTGTATTTCTTCGGCTGTACTTCGGACTCTATTCCCGCCTTCACCTCTTCCGCTGTTTGACCTTCTGCTTCCTCCGTGGGTGCCGCGGGAGCAGATTTCATATCTGCGGGAGAAAATATGTTTCCCTGCCGGACGCCGAAAAATCCGATGAGGAAGATAAAGGTGACCACGCCGCTGAAGGTCAGCGGTTCATTGTGGAAGAGCAGCAGCAGAAGCCAGATTCCTCCCATCCCGTAGGTCAGGATCTCCAGCCAGCGAAGACTGATTTTGTCCAGGTCCGAGAAACTGTCCCGAATGGCGATTCTGTGTCGGCGGAGCAGCACCGCGGAAAGGATCACATACACTACGCCGGAAATCGTCGTGGCCCATAATCTGAGGATATTGAATAATTCGAAACCCGCTCCCCTGGCCTCGTATACCGCGATTTTCTGATCAGACGAGAGGGGGAGAATGAACACCGCCAGGAGGTAGCCGTACATCACTGCCGCGGGGAGCAGGTGCAGCAAAAGCAGCTTCCTGTTGCGTGGGAGTTGTCCTGTGACAAAGGAGACATAATAGAAGAGGAAAACCCCGTGCAGCATCGGAAGGGGAAGTTCGAATCCCAGCAGGAAAGGCACCCGGTAGCTGTCCCCGGTATAGTACAGGTTGAACAGGAAGAGGTGGACGATAATCAGGAACATCCACGCCGTCAGTATCCTGTCGGACAACGTTTGCTGTTTCTTGCTGATCAGCAGGAATTCGATGAGGACGGCGACGCCGATACCGGCGATGAAAAATAGGCTCATGATCCTGGATAGGGGATGTGGGATGCTGCACAGGACAAAGAACAGGGAAAGCGTATCGCATCGAAGCTACGTCATGGTGCTCTCTTTATCAAACTGGCGCATCCTGATCCAATTGCATTCTTCAGTCGAATTGCCGGTGACCGGACTACATTCGTGTTGGGGATTGGTGTATTTTGATTTCGTACGACCGGGATGTTGCCTGCGTTGACGAATACCAAAAACAGAAGGGTGCTGCCATGCAGTTGGAAAACGAGTTTGCAGAAGACCACGTGCACGAAGATATTCGCCTGGAGTACGCGATGACCGAGTTCCTCCATAAGGCGCTGCGCTATGAGGAAAAGCGTCTGGGATGGAGGATGCATCCCATAGAGGATCATCCTGAACTGTCATGGCTCGCGACCGATAGTTCGCAGCTGGAGGTGTATCGTCACACGTACAAATGGACGGGGAAGTTTCGGCAGTTTTTTGATGGACTCCTCCAGACATCCGGGGGGCAGGATGAGATTCAGCTCGGCGATATGAAGCACGGTTTGCTGCGTAAGCTCAAATCCATCGGACTGGCATACATCGGCTTCCTGAGAGAAGAACTGCAAACGTACGGTGAACAGCCATATCAGGCACCTCCGCTTTACAGGGATATCGAGGACAGGATCACTGAGCTCGAGAAATCCTTCAGCCAGCAGCCGTTCGAGGCGGTCTCTCCCGTAGAATTACTCCCGTAATGCCCTGAGCATCGGGAAGTTGCTATTCCCTGCGTGGTCGGATTCTATTATGAACGCGTTCTTTTTCCGGCAATTGAAATTTTTTGTGGAGTACCATGGGCAAATCGAGACGTTCCAGGCTTGCAGCGGGGGTGCTGCCAAGGGGCATTCGCCTTCTGCATGAGGACGATCATATCATTGTTGTGCATAAGCCGGCGGGATTGCTGACGATGGGAACGCAGTCGAACAAAACATCGACCGTCTATGCCGTGCTGACCGATTACGTGCGCAAGGGATATTCGAAATCCCGGAAACGCATTTTCATCGTGCATCGCCTGGACAAGGATACCTCAGGCGTCCTCGTGTTCGCAAAAAGTGGGGAAGTAAAGCGTCAGTTGCAGGAGGGGTGGCAGGATGTGGAGAAACGCTACGTGGCTGTCGTTCATGGCGTGCCGAAGAAAGTATCCGGAATCGAGGTGTCCTACCTCGCGGAAAACGCCGCGCATATCGTCTACGTCACCAACGATCGCGAATATGGGAAACTCTCGAAAACCAGCTGGCGCATACTCGAATCACATGGTGATCATTCGCTCCTGGAGCTGCGCCTGCTGACCGGCCGCAAGCATCAGATCCGCGTTCACCTCGCGGAGATGGGACACCCGGTTCTGGGAGACCGCATGTATGGACATCCCAAAGGCGGCAGGCGCGGACTGGCTTTGCATGCGCGGTCCCTCTCATTCATCCATCCCGCTACCGGCGAACGCGTGACCTTCGAAGCGGAAGCACCGCAGGATTTGCTGCAGCTGCGCTGAGGATTCCCCTGCGCTGAGGATTTCCCTCCCCCCTCGCATCATCAATTCGTTTCAGCGGTTTCGAGTGCGACGGCTTCTTCCGTCTGCTCGTCCTGTGCCTGCATCACGAACTGCACTTCGGCGCTGAGGCGGACGTCCTCGCTGACCATGACGCCTCCGGTTTCGAGGGCGGCGTTCCAGTTCAGTCCCCATTCCTTGCGGTTGAGCACTCCATTGAGCGAAAATCCTGCCTTCTTCTGTCCATAAGGATCAGTCGTCATTCCACCAAGCTCGACATCGAGCACGACTTCCTTCGACACGCCCTTCATGGTGAGCATGCCCTTGAGCTCGTAAACGTCCTCACTGCGCTTTGTCATCTCGCTGCTCTCGAAGCTCAGCTGGGGATGATTGTCGGTATCGAAGAAATCAGCACTGCGCAAATGCGCGTCGCGGTCCGGGTTATTGGTGAAGATGGAAGTGGCGTCGATCGTAAGCGTCACATGCGCACCCTCAAAGTCGCTGCCGTTCGATACGATACTGGCGTCGAAGTTGCGGAATTCGCCTTTGACATTCGTGATCATCAGATGCTTGACCTTGAACATCAGCTCGCTGTGTGCGGGATCGAGTTTCCAGGTTGTCTGCGCTTTCATGGTACACCTTCTATATATATGAGTTTGAGTTGCGTGCGTGTTACTGTCTCAATGACAACTGCAAACTACGTATAGATGCCTGCTCGTTTCATTCACATAGGTGAAGAAACGCTGCTGTGGTGGATAAAAGGGGAATACAGGATACGGGCGGAATGCAGGACGCTGTGAGGGCTGGATCAGAGCTCGTTCGCGAGCTTTTTGCGGATGCGGCTGAGGGACTGCGGTTTGATGCCGAGGTAGGATGCGATGAGGTATTGCGGGATGCGCTGGATGAAGTCCGGGTGGCGTCGGGAAAAGTCAAGATAACGCTGGGCGGCTTCTTCCGTATTCGTGCTGGCGAGACGGTGTTGGAGGGCAACGAAGGCGTTGGTGATGAGGACGCGGAAGAAATGTTCGAGAAGATGGCTGGACTTGCAGACATGGTCATATGCCGCGCGGTCAATCACCTGCACGTCGCAGTCTTCAAGCGTTTCGATGGTATAGATCCCCGGTTCGTCCTTGAAGAAGCTGTAGTGATCGGTGATCCAGTAGTTCTCCAGCGCAAATTGTACGGCGTAGAAATCTCCCTTCGGATCGATCATCGAGGAATACGCAGCCCCCTTCGTCAGGAAATACACGTAGCGGCAGTGTTCCCCGGGCTGGGCGAGCAGCGTCTTCTTTTTGAAGGACTGTGGCTGCATGTGCTCTGCGAGCAGCGCACACTCCTTGTCCGTCGGCTCGCGTCCGATAGTCCTGACGATATTTTGTCGCAGACGCTCTGTCATCGAGGCATTCCGTTCATGCTGTTATGGTTAACTGCAACGAGTAACACGTCGCTCATGGGATCACAATTCATCGTCAAAATCGGACTCCTCCAGCAACTTGAGCGCTTTGCGCGCTGTGTCCATCGCGAGGTACATGTGGTCTTTGTCATCGGCCAGACTGACAAAGCCATGTTTGATATAGAACGCGCGGGCCATTTCATTTTTTGCATGTGCCTCGATCGCTTGAGCGCCAATGTTGTTCGACAGGGAGAGGGACTTTTCAATAGCGGCCCACAGCAGCACACCGCCGTACCCCTTCTCCCGATGCGCAGCGGATACCGCCAGGCGTCCTATGCGTACCGCGGGAATGGGGTGGTGGGGGAGTCCCTTGATCAGATTTTTCTGGATGTCGATCGTCTTGATCTCCGCCATCGAGATCGCATAGAATCCCAGTATCCCGAAATCATTTTCCTTATGCAGCACATACGTGACGCTCATACCCTGCTTCATGTGCTTCCATGCTCTTTTTTGAAGGAAGTCATTGAGCTCGGGAACACCACAATCGAAGGACTTCCGGTTGAAGTCCGGCGACAGTTGTGAAACGCAGAGATCAGCTGCCATGGGATGATGTTGTTTTCCTGCGATGGCGCCTGGCGGCGTTCAGGAGAGCCTCCGTCGGTTCTTCAGGGTTTTCCAGCAGCCGCATGAAAATTTCAGAATCGGCAACGGAAAGCTCCGTGTCCCGGTACTCTCGCAAAACCCTCTGGGCGACGGTCAGGCTGTTGGAAACAATGAAGCTCATGAGGCTTTGTCCCGTCACCGCAGCAGCCGCCTCCAGCAGCGCCTTCTGCTTCGCATCCAGGCGAAGATCGATTCTGCGGTCCTTTGCAGGTTTCTTTTCTGTATCATCAGTCCGTACCGTTCGTTCTTCCATTATCATCTCCACTTCATTGCTGGTATTACGGAAATATTCCGTAATACGCTACTCGATAATTCAGATTACGGCATATTTCCGTATATGTCAAGTAGTTTTTTATCCCCGGATACCCAGGCGCATGTGGATTCCCGAATCCCGACACTACGAAAAAGGGCCGCGTGTGCGGCCCTTTTTTGGTGACACTGCTGAGATTGATCAGCGATTTTCGACGTACTTGGCGTTCTGGACACCGGTGTTATTCTTCGGGAGTCCGATCGCGGCACGGATGGCCTGGATTTCATTGCGCAGTTCGCGGTTTTCGGCTTCCAGCGCTTCCATGCGCGCATCGCCGGACTGCGCCACAGTGCGCTGCTGCCCGGATACCTGCGTTTCGAGACGCGCGATGCGCTCTTCCTGCGACTTGAAGATCTGTACCCATTCGTTCGTCTTCACGCCGATGAGCACGTTGACGACGTCGAGTTCGTCGTTGGTGGTAGCGCTCAGTGCGCGGCCGAGGATACGGGGCAGGTGTTCGATGGTCAGATCCTCGGCTTTGACGCCGACGCCGAAACCATTGTTGTTACCAGAGGCGACGATGTAATCTCCTGCATCGACCTTGCCACACACCATGACGGGCACCTGTCCGATGAATGCGACCTTTTCGTAATTCTTTTCCTCGCCCGACGGCGGGATGTTGCCGATGACCACGGGAGCCATGGAAATGGACATCACCTGGTCCGCGCCATCTGTGGTGAGGCTGATCTTGCCGTCCTTCACGCCCACAATCTGTCCGTACGCGAAATGGTCGTCCGTATTGGCTTTCGGCATCCACTCGGCGTAGTCGGCACCCTTGCTGCCGTACGTGACACCACCGTCCTTGCACTTGGCTTCCAGCTCCATGCGCGCCGCGAACGTGGCGAGCGAAGCGATATCCATCTGAAGCAGGGAGAGCCAGTCATCCTCGAGGGCCTGACAGACCAGCGGCTCGAACTTGCTTATCAGCTCGGAGACGTTGGGATTGAACCAGTTCTTCGGATTGGCGATGTCGAGGGGATTGACCGAGGGCCACTTGATGCTGGGCCAGGAGCCGCCGTCGAGGTGCACACTCGGCCATGTAAAGCTGCTGAAGCTGCCACCCGAGAGCCGTGGCGTCGGCCACGAACCGGGATCGAGACCGAAGTACTTCATATTGAAGCTGAGTCCGGCATTCGGATCGAAGCCGAGCAGTTTCCAGTAATCGATGACCGGCTTGAGGTTGCTCCAGTACTGTTGGTTGGCCTGTCCGGGAATGTACTTGAAGCCCTCGATGCGACCGGTGATCTGTGCGGAATTTGACGTGCCGCTGTAAAAGGTAATGAAGTTGTTCTGCTCGTCGGTCGCGCCGTTGCTGATCTTGATGCCGATGCCGTCGGCGTCGTTGCCGTTGGTGTTGCCGAACAGCGCCACGTGATTCAGTCCGTCGCTCGCCGTGGGATCGAAAGTGAGGTCACCGGCAGCGGACACTTCAAACAGTCCGAACGTGCTCTTCCCGCTCACATCCAGCGACCCATCAATCATCGTGTTGCCCTTGATGTAGGCATTGCCGCCGACATCGAGATCGTTGCCGATGCTTGCATCGTTCAACACGTCAAGGTCATGGCCGACATCGAGGTCGTTGCCGATTTCCGCATCGTGGTCCACGTCGAGGTCCGTGGCGATATGGACATCACCGTTGACATCCAGCTTGGCGGCAGGAGATGCCGTGCCAATGCCCACATCGCCGTCGGCGGTCAGGCGCATGCGCTCGACGTCGTTCGTACGGAAGACCAGCGCAGCGTTGTCAGTGGTGCCCACGAAATCCTGCGAAGGATCAGTGCCGCGGTTGCCGACCCGCTGCCAGACAGCGGAAGGGAGTCCGCTCGGCGCGACATTCAGTTCCGACGGGGCGAGTCCGCCTGCCGTGGCGGCATACATCGCGTAGGGAACGGAAAGCAGCTGCGAAGTGCCGAGCAGCGTGTAATCCGATCCGCCGCGCTCATCGATTTCGACGCGCAGCCAGTAGTTGTCGCGGAACCACTCGATGCGGGAGAACGACGATGTGGCATTCACGCCTTCGCCCAGATGAAGGGAGAACTGTCCCGCCGCGTCGGTCATGACGCGATGTGTTTCCGTGAAGACAGGTTCGCCTTCGGCGCTGCCACGCAGGATGCTCAGGCGAAGGGACAATTCGGCATTCGACAGCACCGAGCCGTTGGCGTCGCGTGCAACTCCCTGGTAATTCATGGCCGATGGTGATTGCGCCAGCGCGGTTGCGCCGAGCACGAGAAAGAGTGCTAAGGTGAGGGCTTTGTATTTCATGATGATTCGTTCTCTATATTAATGGACTTTCCTGATCTGATAACTTCCCGCGGGCCTGCCCTGGGCATCGCTGACGCGGAGGATGTACGTGCCTGACGGCAGTTCGTCGAGCTGCAGCTGCGCCTGTCTCGCGGCGGGTTCTACCGGGAGCGTGCGCAGCTCTCGTCCGCTGAGGTCATACAATGTCAGTGCCCGCACAGGATGCTGTGTGCCCAGGTCTACCGACAGTCCCGATTGCGTCGGATTCGGGTATACCTCGACATTCCATGCCTCCGGCAGGGCTTCCACCACCGTCACACGCAGGTGTGCGGACTGGAATCCTTCCCTGTACTGCATTGTGGGAGTACGATAATATCCTGTAGCGAGATCGCCGAGCGTCCACGATAGGGACAATCCCGGTGCGCGGGCCGTTTCTCCCGCTGGAGAAACAGTGCTGCGATGCTCCTGCTGCGCCGTCGCCGGAAGCACGCTCGCACAGAGGATCAGAAGAAGAAAGAACACGCTGTTCCGCGTCGCGGTGCGGATTGCGCCTGCGTATCCTTTCCGTGAAATGCGTTCTTTCACGGAACACCTCCTCGAAAAAATGTATGTGGAATACGACAAGTAACGGGAAATAATACGCAAACGGACAATATTTATCAAGATTAAGGAGAAATAAGAGAAAGAGCACAAATAAGACTAATAACTCTTGACATATACGTTGCGATTTTGTATTGTAGCTCTGTCGTTTACGCAAAGTAAGAGCTCTGTGTAGAACTCAACTGTTCGGCGTTGCACCCCGAGCGAGTTGTTTACACAACAATGGAAATGATAGAATCCGTTTAAAATGGAGGTCACATGCCAACGCCTCAAGGAAAGAAATATCTGGAACAACTCGGGTGGCTGAAAATTGGCATCGCTGTCATTATTGTCGCTCTGGGCTTGTACGTATCACTTTCTCCTACTATTGTTTATGCGCCTACCTCCAGAGTTGTATTGTTTTTGCTGATTGCGATACTGCCCGCTATACTGTTCGGGGCTGAGGCCGCATCGCGGTTTAAAATGGAGCTGAAAGGGTTTCTTTTTACCACAACCGGTTCCTTCGCTGCATGCCTTGGTCTCCTTTTTCTATTGAACTATCTCGCAAAACCCGAAGAAGCGATTGCTGTTTATAACATTTTTGATAAAAACGGCCAGGAAATTGCTATTGATTGGGACGGTGCCATCGAAATTGATCTAACAGAGCGGGGGCTGGCGGTTACAAAGTTTGTAGAGGAAAATACGGTTATTCTGGTGTTCCCAGAGCAGGTGGGTCGTGTCCAAGTTGCGATTAGAAGAGCGCTTCAGGACCAACCATACATTGGGTATCTTACATATGCAGGTTCCCGAACGGCAAGGTTGGTATTGGGTGAAGATCTTGTTCAGCAATCACCATGACTATTCACAATCGACGAGTAATAAAGATGTTAATACGCCTATGTTTGGTGCTTTCGCTTGTTGTTACGACAAGCTATGGTCAGGATCTGGAACAGGATTACCAGGCACTATTAACAAAGTATGAGTGGTCAAGTCTGTTCATGACATATATATCAGCTATCCAGGCCAAGCTCGTCCTTCAGGACACCGTACGTGTTCAGGAGATTGCCCCCGAAGTGGGCTACAATTCCATTATTCCTTTTCGAAGCTTTCTAGCAAACAAAACCGAGAATATTAGAACTGGTCTAGCTTACCTGCAGATTGACTTGAATCGGACCAAGGCTGCGTATGCCTTGGCAAATGGTTTTGGTGGGAATGCTACCGTACTGGCATGGGATTCTCTTCAAGTTTGTGGGATCGCCGTATTGTGTGATAGAATTCTAAATGGGATGATGATGTCAACCGCATACATGCGTATGATTGAATCAGATACCGCAACAACGGAAAATGCCTTTGCTGCATTGCAAACAGTTTCAATGAATCCGTATGTGTCACCGGATGCACTAGTGCGTGACTCCGTTATCTTCAGGGCGAGGGTTATTCGCGATTCGATGGAAGTCAAGCAACTAGAGGCTTCGAATCCAGAGATGTATCATTTGCTACGCAAATATGAGATGCAATTTGATTCAAGTTATTCGAACGAACGGTTGGAAAGAATTCAGCGCCGAGACGAGACTAAAGAATTTATTTCACCGAAGGAGGAGGATGTGAAGAGTATACTTAACAGTAGGAAAGAAGCCAAGTTTATTCCTTTCCATCCTAAATGAGAGCGCCCTTGGAGGAAGGCGTTCAGAGATAAATCCTTCATCTCATGCGACATATCGTAAGTAGGGTGGTGTTTCTACATATGTCCGACTGGCCTGACAAGCCGCTCTCGTCTTTTTGGTAGGGCACGATGCATTCGCGCTAGGGAATTTCCTCCCCCTTCATGTGTCTTCCCCCTGAATCGTCATTTCAACGGAGAGGATACCATGAAACTACTGGGTGTGGTTGGGCTGCTGCTTGTGCTTGCGATGCAGGGGGTGGCGCAGGATAAGGGGGTGGCGCAGGATAAGGGGATGGGGCGGAATAAGGGGATGTATGACATTGATGCCTCGGTGTGGGAGCGGCAGCAGCAGGGACAGCAGGAGGCATCGCTGGCGAAAACGACAAGGACGCCGGATCATGCGGTGCTGGGGAATCCGGTCAGCGGGGCGACGCTGCTGAGGGATGGATACTTTACTTTCGGCACGACCGGGGGCAGGTCGTCGATGATGCAGGACGATAACTGCCAGCTGACCTTCGGCCACCCGTACGCGCTTACTTCCTTCATTGAGTTTTTCTGGGACGGTGCCTGGCAACGGGTGGATCGCTTCTTTTCTGATGCGGAGTGCCGGTTGCAGACGCGTGTGGATACAATGGAAATGATCGCCGAGCGTCCGGACGTCTGCCGCCTCATACTGCGCGTACTTCAGGAGCCCACGACGGGTGTCCTCACGCTGGAGGCTTCGATCGAGAATCTCTCATCCAACGTGCAGAACGCTGCACTGGCGTTTCAGCTGGATGCGGCGCTCGGACGATGGGGCGATGCGGCGGTGTACTGCGATGATGTGCTTGTCGAGGATGCGCAGGTATTGAAGGGAATGGCGTCACAGAGTCCTGTCGTACTGCAGGAACGCGTGCAGCGGGAGAATGCGGGGATACGGGCGGAATTGGGGTATCCCGGCGAGGGACCCGATTCCCTCGAGATCATGAACTGGCAGCCGGCGCTGGGCGAGAATTTCGATCCCCGTCTGCAGCGTCCCACGCGTCTCTTCGACGTGGTGCTGCGTCCCGTCTGGCGGTTGCAGCCCCTCGCCACCGGCGAAGCCGCCATGGCTTCAGCGGAACTCGCCGTGCTGGAGCCGCGCTTCTCATCCCGCGCGTTCATGCGCTGGGATATGCCTACCGCGCTGACGCTCAGCGACGGCGTGCTTTTCCCGAACAGTTTCTCGGTTTCAATTGAAACCTTGAACGCCAGCGGTGCACGCATTTCTTCTGCCTGGTTCAATGCTTCCGGCAGTGAGGAAGATGCGCTGTATCCGACCTCCGAAGTGCAGAACACCGCTCTGGAAAAGGATGGTTACGGGTACTGCAGTTACACGTATAAATCGACCGAGAAATTTGAAGAGTCCATCACGCCCATGCAGGTGACACTCAGGGTCGGTGGTGAGATCATCGACAGCCTGACCCGCTGGGTGTACCTTCCCGCCGTCGCGCTGGTGGATACCGGACTCGCGGTGGACATCGACACGGTGCAAATGGATCCTGCCCCGAGAATCAGCATGTATTTCACGGTGAAGGATGAGAAAACCGATGTGTCGGTTCTTACTCTTCGTCCTGATCACGTCACGCTGTTCGAGAACGGTGTGCATATCAGCGAGTTCGATCTCGGGAAGGAGAATCGCGGGGAAGTGAATGCGGTGGACGTCGCCTTCGTGCTCGATGTGACCGGCAGCATGGCCGGTGAAATCGCCTCCGTGCGCGACAATGTGCAATCCTTCGCCGACCTTCTCGTGGAAAACGGCGTCAGTTATCGGCTGGGACTCGTTACGTTTTCCGATGCCATCAAACATGTCTACGGCATGACCGACAGCGTGGAAGTGTTTAAAAGCTGGGTGGCCGCACAGCAGGCGTATGGTGGTGGTGATAGCCCTGAAAATTCGCTCGACGCCCTGTGGGAAGCCACCCGGCTGGAATATCGTCCCACCGCCCAGCGCATTGTGATTTGGATTACCGATGCCGGCTATCATGAGAAGGATCACATAACGCCGCGTACGGTCGAAACCCTGCTGCCCGAACTCCTGAACAAGGCCATACTCGTACACTGCATCGGCAGTCGTGCGTCCCGCGGTGAGTACGAGCGCATCACGTATCCCACCGCCGGATCGTACTTCGATATCAACGGAAATTTCCGCGATATCCTGATGGAGATTGGTCGCTTCGACGTCGCTTCAGTCTTCCGGCTCAGCTATTTCACGCCAGACCCGGATGCGGATTCGCGTCAGATCGAACTGGAAGTGCATTATGGCGGAAAGGGGGGAAAAGCGAACTGGATCATGCAGGCTCCCCCGGGCGGTACTCCCGCCGAACCGCGTCTGCACTGCTATCCCAATCCCTTCAATCCCGCCGTCACCATTCACGTACAGGATGTACACGGTCCTTCCACGCTCACCGTGCACGACATCAGCGGCAGGGAAGTGTCGCGCTATCAGTTGGACGGCACGCGCAGTCAGTATGAGCTGCGGTGGAATGCGGAATCCGCAACACACGCGACAAACGGCAGCACTGCACCGGCGGCATCAGGTGTGTACTTCATTCAGCTGAATTCACGGACCCCGAACGGCGCACCGTCGCGCACTTCCACACGCATCGTTTACGCGAAATAGAGGAGGAGAGAGAAATGAAACAGCTATGGAAATGTATCGCACTCCTCCTGCTCCTGCAGGGCACGGCGCTGGCCAATGGCATCCTGGTCAGCAACAATAAGAACTATCCCGGCCAGCTGCTGCGCAACCGCATGACACGGGTGGAAGTGAATATCACCGGACTCGTGGCCGAAACCGTGGTATACCAGGAATTCACAAACGCATGGTCACAGACAACGGACGCCGTGTGGGCTTTCCCGCTGCCTGCGGATGCACGCGCGACGAAATTCCTTTACTGGCGGCACGACACACTGTTCCAGGCCGTGTTGAAGGAGCAGTTTCAATCCACCATTCCCGGCACCGGCGAAGGTGGCATTCCGGCCATCGTCAATCATTACGTGGGGGAGGATGGACTCAAAATCGAACTCAAGGGTATCGAGCCCTGGACGGTGCAACGCATCGAGCTGCATTACATCAACGTCTGCGATTACCATTCCGGCGAAGCCGTGTACACGTATCCCCTCGCGACCTCGGATCTCGTGCAGTGGCCGGTGGACGTGGTGGAATTCACCATCCATCTCGACGGCAACACTGCGCTGGAGGATTATCGGATGGATGTGGATGGGGATGTAACGGAGCTGGAGCGGAGTGAGCAGTCACTGACGCTCCGCAGCCGCGCGTCGAAAAGCTACATCGCCCGTGATATGGAATTCCGATGGACGGCTGACGACGACTCTCTCACCGTGGATTTCTTTTCCTCCAAGGCTGCGGGGGAGGATGGCTACTACGCGACTATTATTCGTCCCGCCGACACCGAAGCCGCCACCGTCAGCCTCCCCAAACGCGTGATTTTCTGCGTCGACCGTTCTTCGAACATGTACGGCTATCCCCTCGAACAAATGCGCAGTGCGGTGAAATCCGCCCTGCAGCTGCTGGACGAAGGAGACAGCTTTGAGATCGTCGCCTTCAATCACCAGGTGGAACCGCTGCATAACGGATTTGCTCCAGCCACCGAAGAGAACATCATTGCGGCCGGGGAGTGGCTGGATAATCATCCCGCTTCAGGCGGCACTGCGCTGGGAACCGCGCTGATGATCGCACTGTCGCTCGTGCCGGACGACAACCTGCAGAACATCATCATCACCATGAGTACCGGACGATCACCCGGCGATCCTGACGAAATCACGGGCTACAATACACATAATGCATCGCTGGTCATGCTGGGCATGGGCGCGTCGGCCGACCGTGCGCGGCTGGAAATGATTGCGGAGCAAAATGCAGGGTTCGCGCGCTTCTTTGATGTGGGCACCGTGGCTGCGGCGGCCATGGTGCGGACCCTGCACTCCGTCGTGCGTCCCGTCATGCGCGAAGTGCGGCTCGAATACCCCGAGGTGGATGTTCACAGCCTGCGGCCCGATCCCGTGCCCCCGCTGTTTGCCGGACTCCACACGCTCACTGCCGGACGCTACCGGAATCCCGGCAGCAGCAACATGACACTGTTCGGTGAAGGCGCAGGGGGACATGAGGAATACACCTTCAACCTGGACTTCAGCGGGGACACGACCGGACTCCATTCCATCGCCGGACTGCTCTGGGCCAAGCTCACCATCGACGGCATGGAGCGGGAGATCGTTGTGCACGGCGAGCGCCAGTCCCTCAAAGACAGCCTCGTCGCCATCAGTCTCGCTTCCGGCATCCGCTGCCGCTACACCGCTTACATCGCCGACTATACCACTGTTCTCACCGGTGTGGAGGAAAGCGCATCCAGCACAGCGCTGCCTGCGACAACCTGCATCCTCGGTAACTATCCCAATCCCTTCAACCCGCAGACGCAGATACTCATTCGCATCACCGACCGCGAGGCGGGGAGTGCATTGCAGCTGCGGATCTACGACATGCTCGGCCGCCTCGTGCGCGTGATCGACCTCTCCCATCTCGCACCCGGCACGCACAGCATCCTCTTCGACGGAAAAGACAGCAACGGCCTCGCGCTCCCCAGCGGCAGCTACACCGTGATCCTCACCGGTCCCACCGTCCACAGCGCGAGGAATATCATCCTGAGTAAATAGACTTTTCATTCGGGTCCCACAACCCGTCACAATAGCACAACCACCCCTCCAGCCCGGGAAATATGCACTTTCTGCATAATTTCCCGGGCTGTTTTTGTGGAGCGCCCGCTTCTTTTGACATCCCCGTGACATTCGTCCCCGCCATGGCGTGTAGATTCCAGCTGCATGTAACACAGACGGGATCATTGGAAATGACGCGAATAAGAGTGGTGGCGATACTGAGCGTTCTTCTGCTGTGTGCGGGGAATGCGTTTTCCCAGGTGGATGACGTGACAGTGGAGTTCTCGTCTGGGAAGGAGAAGGAGGTCGACATTGCTGGTTACGGGGATGGGATGCTGACCACTGTCGAGGCGCGCTATGTGGGGGAATGGAATAAAACACGCCTTGTCGACACGGTGAGAATCGGGATGGACTCCGTACGAGCGCTCACGTTCGACGAAGGATCAACGGTCTTCGGTACTTTTTTACCAGTTACTCTTGGCTCGGGATTGCTTGGGATAATTGCCGCTGGCTCGACGGGCGGATTGGGTGGAGGGATTGCGTTTATCATGGTTGCGGGATTGGGGACTATTGCAGGACTGATTGCCGGGCTCGCATCGGCTTCGGATCCTGAGATATACTCGCCTGCAGTCCCACACGACGCCGCTGCGCTGGAATATCGCCTCATGGAGGATGTCCCATCAGATGTGGACTGGAAACGCAAGTACGGATATGCCTCAGTGCGAGAGCTGGTTCCGCAACTGGAGTTTTCTCTCAGTGACGGAAGGGAATTTGAGGGGCGCCTTCTGGAGATTTCCGAAGAAAATGTCACGGTACTCGTTGAAGAATCGCCAGACACCCTTGTCGGACAGCCGAACGAGATTTCCATTGTCTCATTAACCGATCTCTCCCATGTTAGTTACTATGGCAATATCTCCACGGCGCCGTGGGGAACACTGCTGCTCGGGGGTGGCGGACTCCTTGCACTCACCCTCGCCACCAGCGCAAGCGATGGAGATCTTATGCAGAATATGCTGCTCACCGTTGGACCTGGTCTGCTTCTGGACATCGGTATGGGACTCAATGCTGCCTCACCGAGCTGGGAATGGGATGCTTCAACAGGCGAGTCGGCAGTGCTGGAGGAATACTCCCTGCAATTCGTACTCGAGCATACCGCCGTCGGAAGGCACAGGATGATCGTCAACGAATGAGCCATCCGTTCATAGCATCTCTCAAGTTCCATATGATACATCTATCTCCGCTTATCCCTATTTTTGCGGCAAAGTCACCGAGAACGGAGGATACGTGAAGCTACTGACTGGTAAATCCGCAAGGTATCTGCTGCTGTTATCGCTGGTGCCTGTCCTCACCCTTCAGGGATGCTTTACCTTTCTTGGATATTCGGGGGGAAGCTGGCTGGATCATAACAATGAAGGGACGCAGTCCTTTGCTCCCTCAGAGACCTGGCGGTACCTGCGGAGCGGGGAGACCGTGCAGTGCGTACTGAAGGACAGTACGCGTCTGGACGGTGCATATTTCGGGGCGGGACTCTGGAAGAGTGGGGACAGTCTCCTGACCCGTGATCAGGGCACGTTTGTACCAGCCGTCTGGCATCGTCAGGGTGAGAGACCTCCCGGGGGAGAGTTTTACGGATTGCGACTGCAAACTCCGGAAGGGATCAGCGTCGTCGATACCGTCGAGATTGCGGCCGTTCAGCGCTTGCACTTCCCTGTCTGGTGGAGGGTGGTGCTGACACCAATTGGCTTTGCGATGGACATGATTGGCCTGGCGCTTTTGATCGGACCGGGCCCAGGGATGTCGTTTTCCTTCCAATGATCGGATACGCATCGGCTTTTGCGGAGTCCCATGTATATTGGACAAGCCTCTCCGCTTGTTTTATCAGTGTACGGGAATGGGATCTGAAGAAAGCAAAGCAGAAGTCCACCTCGGCAGAGCGGTTGCGGGGATACTGATTGCTCGGAGTCGAAAAAATATGCAGAAACTGCATATTTCCTGATGTGCGAGGTTATGCCGGTAGGGTGATGACGAATTCCGTACCCTCGTCGCTGCTGTTGCAGTCGATACTTCCACCATGTCCCGCAACAATAATATCGTAGCTGATGGAGAGCCCGAGACCGGTTCTCTCGCTCGATTCCTTGGTACTGAAAAACGGCTGGAAGATCTTGCTTTTGATGCCTTCGGGGACACCGGGACCGTTGTCACGGACTCGTATCAGTATCTTGTCCCCTTGGATGGCTGTGCTTACCCAAACGGTGGGGAGACGCTCTCTCAGATGTGGATGTTCGGCAGGGCGAGTATCGTCACCATCCCGGTCCATGATATGTGCGAACTGCGGCGCTTCACGAACGGCGTCCATGGCATTGTTGAGAAGATTGAGCATGACACGGCTGAGATCCTGTGGTACGACTTTCGCCTCGATGGGACCTTCATGAAAACTGCGTTCAAAGTGGACATCGAATTCGGGATGATTTACCTGCATACCGTGGTACGCGAAGCGCACGGCTTCTTCCACCAGGGTGTTGATATCGATCTGAACCCAGTCTCCCGTACCGGTGCGTGCATGAAGCATCATGCCCTGTACGATATTGTTTGCACGCTTCCCGTGCTCGCGAATCTTATTCAGAGCCTCACGGATCTCCCCGGTGATATGCATGCGAGTATCGCTGCCCGGCAGACTTTCCAGGTCATCGATCAGCTCCACTGCAGAATCCGAGAAGTTCGTTACAAAGTTCAGCGGGTTTTTGATCTCGTGTGCAAGTCCTGCGGTCATCTCACCGAGCGTTACCATCTTTTCGACATGGATGAGCTGCGCCTGTGTCTGACGAAGCTGCACGAGAGTCTTGGTCAGCTTAACGCTCGCCCGCCTTCTATAGAGATAGCGGTGGAACAACAGGCCAGAGACGAGCAGAAGGACAATGACTCCGGCGATGGAGACGTTTCGTGTGATGGTTTCTCGCCCCAGTTGAAGATCCTGCAGTGTTTTGTCCTTTTCCAGGAGGGCAATTCTCTGGTCGCGACTTTCGGATTCATATTTCGCAGACATCTCGCTGATGGATTTGATATTCTGTACGTTCATCAGCGAATCGTTGAACGTGATAAAGGCGGACTGATACTTGTACGCCTTTTCGTAATCTTTCACTTTCTTATAAATATCACTCAACGTTTTTGCGGCTTCGCGCTGCCGCGTGATTTCGCCGATATCTCCTGAGATGGTATATGCTCGCAGCACCAGTGCTATCGCGGAATCTGTGCGGCCCAGTTTCTCGTTGATGATCCCAAGGTCCGTCAACACTTCAGCGATTCCTGCACGTTCCTGCAGCTCCTCCCTTATCACGAGGCTGCGGTTCAATGATGTGAGTGCCAGGGTGTAATCCCCCTGCAACAAACGAATTTTCCCGATTCGATGGAGCGTGACAGCGAGATATTGTCGATCACCGTCTTTCTCCAGTGTGCGCAATGCAAGTTTGTACTGCTTCAGGGCTGTCATGTTTTTCCCCTGGCGCATGTATACGTCGGCGATGTGATAACGGCTCACAGCGGCGGCGCCCTGGTCCCCGAGCTCCATAAACAGCTCCGTGCTGCGTCGAAATTTTTCCAGTGCCTTCGAATACCGGTCCAGATCCATTTCAATGCGTCCGATATGGATAAGGGCGGACGCCTGTAAGCCCTTCGCGCCAACCTCTTCACTGTATTTAAGGCCACGTTGAAACGCCTGCAGCGCCTGCGTGTAGCTGCTCTGCTGGAACAGGATATTGCCAATACTCAGGAGTGAACCGACAACCTGGACTTTATTGCCGAGTGAGTCGTTGAGTGCGAGCCCACGACGATAGATTTTCAATGCCTCGTTGTAGCGGCCCTGGATATTGTGAAGGTGGCCTATGTAGGTGAGAGCATTGGCAACAGCTGACGCGTCTCCAATATCCCGGTAGAGTTCAAGAGATTGCTGAAAGGAATCCATGGCCGGCGTAATCTCACCTCTGTTAAGGTCGATCGAGCCGAGCATGATGCGTGTATCGGCAATTCCTGTATAGTCCCCGAGGTCTTCGAACATCTGCAGCCCATCTCGCAAATCTGTCAGCGCGGTTTCATACTCCCCCTGTCGCCGGTATATGTTGCCGAGTTCGATGAGTGCACGGGCCTTGATGGAGGTATCGTGATACCTGTGCCCCAGGTCGCGGGCACGTTCATATACTGCGAGCGCATCGTCATACTTCCCCCTTGAACGATGGACTATGCCGATATTCATCAATGTTCGTGCGGTACCGGCGAAATCGCCGCTTTGCTCGAACAGTTGCAGCGCAGCTTTGAATTTCCGCATGGCGTCATCGGCCTTGCTCATATTGAGCGCCACGTTCCCGAGTCCCCTGAGCGCCGATGCAATGAGGCGTTTCTCATTTGCATTCTCGGCATTGTCACGCGCAGTATTGAAACATTTTTCCGCCCGCATATTCCGCCGCCTCGCCTCCAGGGTCCACCCGAGTGCTGCATATGCGGCTGCGTGCAGGGAAGCGGATTGTGATTTTTCCGCAAGGGCGACTGCGCGCTCGCCAAACTCCTCGGATGTCTGCAGCTGCTGCGTCCTGTACGCATTGCAGAGCGCAATCAACACATGCAGCCGTGCGTCCCCCTGATTCACACTTCGAAGCCTCAGATGCAAGCTGTCAATACGGCTCTGCTGAGCACTTGCAGGAGTGGTCAGAACAAAGGCACTGCAAAGCAAGAGCAAGAGATTCCTGTAAACCATGGACTCCTGTAGAGGGCTTGGGAGCGTGTTGTACTTCGCCGATACACCGCAACGTGCGTGCATGCGTCCGGCACGAATGCGAGGCGGCATCCCGGGCCACAGTTCTACACTGCCCTGGGAGTAACGCCTCAATTACATAGACAGAATGATAGGTAATGTAGGACGGTGGAAGCTGGCAATCAACAGTGACGATCCTGTCGTATCCATGTGCGGAGGCGAAACAAAAAAAGAAAACAACGATTTTATTTCTGTCCCGATTGTCGTATAATTCCCCTACGTCAATTCAATTCATGTTTCGGAGAGGGTGCCGCGTTTGAAAATGAGCGCCGGAGAAATCCGCAGCCCTGCGCCACGCCGTGGTGAATAACCCCGCCCGACTTGCCTGAGGTATATCAATGATAGAAGGAGAATCCATGAGACGTTCCCTGATACAATATATGTTGTCGATGGCGCTGTTGCTCTGCGCATCGGCTGGACTCGCGCCAGCTGCGTTTGCACAGGGTGCTGCGCCGTTTGATCTTGAGCGCTTCAGTTCACAGCGGCTGGTGCTCGATACGGAGGCCGGACGCTCACAGTTCGTGCTTTCCACCGCCTATGTCCTCATCCAGTTTCGTGAGGAAATTCCCATGGAGCAGCAGAGGGACATGCTGCAGCTCGACAATGCGATCGCGCCTCTGACGGGAAATGAGTTCCTTCCGTCCCCACGTGTCGTGCAGGTCAAACTGCGCAAAGGCATCTCCGAACAGGAAGTCGTCGAACTTCTGGCGCGCCTGAACGCGATGCCGGAAGTGCGCTATGCGAATCCTTTCCTCGCGTATGAGGACGGCACGCTCATGGGCGTGCAGGATCGCTTCCATGTGAAACTCCGCAGTGAGGCAGATCGTGACATGCTCGAGAGCATGGCACGGGAACATGGCGCAACCGTGGTTGAGAATTATTCCTTCGATCCGAAGGTGTACGTCCTGAGTGCGGATAAAAACGCTGACGGCAATGCCTTCGAACTCTCCCGGCTGTTCGAGGAAAGCGGTCGTTTTACGTATGCCGAACCGGACTTCCTCATGCTGCTCAAGCGTATGAACACAAATGACACCTACCTTGCGTACCAGTGGGCGCTGAACAATACCGGCTCCGCCATCCAGTACAACGGTACGGCAGGAGCCGACATGGAGGTGTTCAACGCGTGGTCGATCTCCACAGGATCACCCAATGTGAAAGTGGCCATCCTTGATGAAGGCACAGACCTTACGCATCCCGATCTGGCTGCGAATATGCTTTCAGGCTATGACGCAACCGGAAACGGGAGTGGCGGTGGTCCTTCAAACGATGACGCACACGGTACTGCCTGTGCCGGCATCGTCGCAGCCGTAGGCAACAACAATACCGGCATCGCCGGTGTTGCGTACAACTGTAAGATTATTCCGATCCGTATCGCGTACGACAACGGCAGCGGCCAATGGGTGACCTCGAATTCCTGGATCGCCACCGCCATCAACTGGGCGTGGAACAATGCGGGGGCGGACGTCCTGAGTAATTCCTGGGGAGGTGGCAGTCCATCATCCCTGATCAATACCGCGATCGACAACGCGATTACGCAGGGACGCGGCGGGCTCGGTGCTTCCGTTCTCTTCTCCGCCGGCAACGGCAACGGTACGGTGAGTTATCCCGCGAATTACAATTCCACCATCGCGGTGGCCGCCATGAGCATGTGCGAGGAACGCAAATCGCCGACCTCCTGCGACGGTGAAACCTGGTGGGGAAGTGACTATGGCACAAATCTCGATATCGCTGCACCGGGCGTGAAGATCTACACGACGGATATCAGTGGCGCCGCCGGCTACAACAGCGGCGACTACTATGCGACGTTTAACGGCACGTCGAGTGCCTGTCCGAATGCCGCCGGTGTCATGGCGCTCATTTACTCGGTCAATCCGCTGCTCAGCCATACGCAGGCCCGGCAGATTCTTGAAACAACGACAGAGAAAGTCGGGGGGTACACCTACACCGCCAACGTTGCCGGACAGCCGAACGGCACCTGGTCGAACGAACTCGGATACGGACGCATCAACGCATACAACGCCGTGCAGGCGGCAGTCTCATCGATATGCGTGACCGATACCACACATCCGACGATCACCGCTCCGGCTGCGGTTACCTACCCGAATGACCCTGGCGTGTGCGAGCGTAATGCTGCCAATGTCGTGCTCGGTACGCCGACGGTGGCGGACAATTGCCCCAACTACGTTGTCACAAACGATGCGCCGCTGGTCTTCCCGAATGGTGTGACCACGGTGACGTGGACAGTGACGGATGGAAACAACAACCAGGCCAGTGCAACGCAGACCGTGACGATTCAGGATGTCGTGGCACCTACCATTACCCCTAATCCTCTCACTACCCTGAACACGCTGCCGGGAACCTGTTCGGTTCCCCTGGCACAGGCGAACCTTGGGACACCGAGCACGACGGACGATTGTCCGCTCAGCGTCACCGTAACAAACGACGCACCGGCATCCTTCCCGCTGGGAGTTACGGTGGTGACGTGGACGGCTACCGATGGGGCAGGGAACAAGGGTACGAACATTCAGATCGTCATTGTGACGGATATCGAAGCGCCGAAGATCACCGCTCCTGCCAACGTGAAGTATCCCAACGATCCTGGCGTCTGTGAACGCAGTGCCTTGAACGTTAACCTCGGAACCCCGGTGGTGTCGGATAACTGTCCTGTTGGACTCATATACGGAAACGACGCTCCGGCGATATTCCCGAATGGCATCACGACGGTGACATGGACGGCGACGGACGGATCGGGCAACCAGGCGACCGCGCAGCAGATCGTGGAAATCGTGGACGTCGTGCCCCCGACCATCACGGCGCCGCTTGATATTACCGTGCCTGCATCCCCGGGCGTGTGTGAGATCGATGCGTCGCTGGTGAATCTCGGGACACCAATTACAACGGACGACTGTCCTGCAAGCGTCGTTGTGAGCAACAACGCTCCACCGGTGTATCCACTGGGCAACACCACCGTGACATGGACGGCGACAGACGGTGGAGGCAACAAGTCCACCGCCACGCAGATCGTGACCGTGATCGATATCGAACCGCCTACTATCACCGCACCGCCCGATGTCGTTGTCGCAACCGATCCGGGGCTGTGCTCCACCAGCGCGTCCTCGTTCAACCTCGGCAAGCCGCTTTATGGTGACAACTGTCCCAAGGGCATTTCCGTGACCAACAATGGTCCTTCGGTGTATCCCAAGGGCGTGACGACGGTGACGTGGACGGTGACCGATGGCTCAGGCAACCAGACAACGGACACGCAGATGGTGACCGTGGAAGATCGTGAGGCTCCGAAAATCATCACCTGCGCCTCAAACCAATCCGTCGAAGGCGACGCCAACAACGAAGCTGTCCTGCCGGATATGCGCGGACAGATCGTGGCAACGGATAACTGTACCCCGTCAGCGGCGTTGATTCTCTCACAGAGTCCCGCCCCCAGCTCCATTGTTGGTGTCGGGAAAACGACAGTCACCTACACCGTGGATGACGGCAACGGCAACAGCTCACAGTGCACCTCCGTATTCGAGGTGGTGCCGCGCGTTGAGTTCGATCCCGCCGCATCCTTCGTCGTCGTATCCGGCGCCTGCAAGCGTCCCACGGTAGTGACGAAGAGCATCCTCATCGAGAACAGCGGTGGCAACTTTGCGGGCGGAAAGCTGCAGTGGACCGCCAGCACGACAGCCGGCGAAATTACGCTCGTGAACGCCAGCGGTTATGAAGGCGACGAACTCGTCTTCGCGGTCGATCCGCGTTTCCTTCCCACGGGAACGGTAACTCGCATGATTACCCTTATCGGCTGGAACAGTGCCACGAATGTTCCGGCGTTCAATTCGCCCTACACCATCACGGTCAGCATCGAGATTCAGCCGATCGGCACCGTCACGGTGACGCGCTCGGTGGGTACGAGCTGGACGCCCTTCCTCAACAGCAGCGGTCAGAAGATCGCTGAGGTGAAGAGCAACGCTGGTCCCATCAGCAGCTTCACGGTCAACATGTATTCGTGCAGCGTGCCCCAGGGACTGACACGCATCCGCTATGTCAACCGTTATTTCACCATGAGCAGTGGATCGAGCGGCTCGAACGTGGATGTGCGACTGTACTACACTGACACCGAAGCGGCCGGGCTCATCACGAAGCCGTCCGCACTCACCGTATGGCAGCGTCCGCTCAACTTCTGGACAAGCCTCGGTGGCAGTTCCAATCCCTACGAGAACTATGTCGAGGCGAGTGGACTTACCAATTTCAATGGTCCCTTCGCCATTGCACACCCGTGGTTCCCGAAGTCTGATCGCGAGGAGGCAATCCCTGAACAGATCACGCTGTCGCAGAACTACCCCAACCCCTTCAATCCCACGACCGTCATCCGCTACACGCTTCCGGAGGCGGCTGCAGCGCGTGTTGTCGTCCATGATCTGTTCGGACGCCAGGTCGCTGTGCTCGCTGAAGGCATGCACTATGCGGGAACGCACGAAGTCGTTTTCAACGCCACGGGACTCCCAAGCGGCACCTACATGTGCACGCTGCAGTCCGGTGACGTACAGCTTCAGCGTCGCATGGTACTGATGAAATAATCAGTCCATCACGCGCATATGTACTGCGCCCCTGTCCATTTCTCCAGTGGACAGGGGCGCAATTTTTTTTACAGAGTTGAGTATATTTCAGCGATTTATCCCACGGTAACACAGCGATTGAGGTACTGTGATGAGAAAGGTGTCCGTCCCAATGCGGGCTGTCTGGCAGACTGCATTCTTCTCAACATCCATCCGAGCCGGCATGCTGATTCTCATCGGAATCGGTTTCATGGTGAGCGGCTGTTCGGAGCGGCGCTATACGATGTCGTCAGCATCAATGGAGCCTACCATTCCCGAAGGCGCCACCGTTATCGTTGATGAAGCGGTGTATGAGAATGCCGCCGTTGAGCGGAAAGACATTATCTGTTATCGTCCAAACGTGAATCCGAAATGGACGTTCGTATTCAGGGTGGCCGGACTTCCGAATGAAATGATCACACTGCGCGGCGACACCATTTACGCTGACGGACAGCCCACAGAGATCATCGGTATCAGCAGGGACAGCAGTATGACGTTGACCGTGAAGCTGAAAGATGATGAGTATTTCGTCATCGGCGACAATACGGCCGAAGCCGTCGACAGCCGGTATGATGGTCCCATCCACAAGTCGCAGATTATCGGCAAAGTCATCAAAATCAATGCGCCTGACGACCTCTAGCAGGCGTCGCATATTGATCAGATTCCAAAGGGAAAGGGTGGTGTGGGCTCAGGCGGCAGTATTTGCCGGCAGTGTGATAGTGAATTCCGCACCTTCAGCGGTGTTCTCGCAGTGAATGCTTCCGCCATGACCGTTGACGATAATGTCGTAGCTCATTGAGAGTCCGAGACCCGTTCCTTCGCCGGTGGGCTTGGTGGTGAAGAAAGGTTCGAAAATTTTCTGGCTTATGGTCTCAGGAATTCCTGGGCCGTTGTCGCGGATACGAATTTCTACGTCCGCACCCCTGCGCACCGTTGTGATCCAGATGCAACGGGATTCTTCTTCGACACCGGGATGTCCATTTCCCTCATGAAGTGGGGGATAGGTTTTCTGCAGGGCGTACATCGCATTGTTCAGCAGGTTCAGTACGACGCGGCTGATTTCCTGTGACACAATTCTGGCGTTGAGCGGGGAGGGATGATAATCCCGGATGATTTCACAATCGAAGGATGGGTGGGTTGCGCGCATGCCGTGGTACGCGAGCTGTACCGCGGATTCGACCACTTCGTTCATATCCGTATGTGTCCAGTCACCGGCGGTGCCGCGTGCGTGCAGCATCATGCCCTGTATGATGGTATCCGCCCTGCGTCCGTGCTCGCGAATCTTCTCCAGGTTGCCACGCAGTTCCCTGCTTATCGCCATCCGCGCCGTTCCATCTGCATTGTCGAGTTCGGTGAGCATCTCTCCGGCGACCTCCGAGAAATTGGTCACGAAATTCAACGGGTTCTTGATCTCATGTGCGAGTCCCGCTGTCATCTCGCCCAGCGTCACCATTTTCTCCGCATGAATGAGCTGGGCCTGCGTCTGTTTCAGTTGAGCGAGCGTGCTGCTGAGCTGTTCGCTGGTGCGTTTGCGATACAGGTAGCGGTGCAGCAGCAGTCCCGACAGCAGCAGCAGTACGACGACGCCGACGACGAAGACGTTCCTCGTGATCGTTTCTTTCTCGAGGAGGGAGGACTGCAGCAACTGATCCTTCTCGAGCAGGGCAATTTTCTGTTCTTTCTTTTCGTCCTCATACCGGGCTGTCATCTCATTGATGGACCTCATGTTCTCCACATTCAGCACGGAATCCTTGTGCGCCTGATATTTCAGCTGGTACTGGTAGGCGTTTGAAAAGTCTTTCTTTGCCGCGAATGCGGTGCTCAGTGTTTTCGAGGCATCCTTCATCTGGGCGATGGCGCCGATGCCTTCGGCAATGCGATAGGCACGTTCCGCCAGTGCAACCGCAGCATCAAAGCGTCCCATGGATGCCTGTATTTCCCCGAGATCCGTAAGCACCTCGGCGATGCCCGATTGTTCCTGCAGCGCCTCACGAATGCGCAGGCTCTTGTTGAGTGAGGTCAGTGCAGCCGTGACCTCGCCCCTGTTCGCCTGTATCATGCCGATCCTGTGGTACGTGGTGGCGACATACTGTCTGTCGTTACTTTCCTGGAACGCGCGCAGCGCCCGGGTATAGTATTCCAACGCCTCATCCTGCTTCCCCTCTTTGGTCAAGACATCGGCGTAGTGATAGAGTCCGACCGCGACAGCACCGTCGTCTTCCAGTTCCTCGAACAGCGCCGTGGCGAGATGGAACTTGTCCTTCGCGGCCTCATATCGCCCCATATCCATCTGGATGCGTCCGATATGAATCAGAGCGGAGGCACTCAACCCTTTGTTGTTGACCTTATCACTCATGGAGAGACCGCGCTGAAACGCTTCGAGCGCGCGTGAGTAATGACTCTGCTGATACAGAATATTTCCGATGCTGAGGAGGGATCCGACAATGAGGGAGGTGCTGCCCTGCGATTCGTTGATCGCCAGGCTGCGACGGTAGCATTCGAGCGCGCTGTCATAGCGCCCCTGGATGTTGTGCAGATGACCGATGTACGTGAGCAGGATTCCCTTTCCGCATACATCCCCGATTTGCACGTAGATACGTTTGCTGCGCTCGAAGAAGTTTCGTGCCCGCACGAAATTCCCCTGGTTGAGATTGATGGATCCGAGCATGGAAAGCGTAAGCGCGATTCCCGCTGAATCACCTTCCGCCCGGTAAAGGGAGAGTCCCTCCTGAAAGTGCTTCTCTGCTCCCGGGTAGCTGCTCTGTCTCCGCTGCACGTCACCCAGTTTGACGAGACAGCGTGCGATGGCGCTGTGGTCGTCGAGATCCCGGCTCAACGCGCGTGCCTCATTGAACATCACCTCTGCCGAGTCATACTTGCCACGGTAGGTGTGGATTGTGCCAATCCCCACCATGGCATGGACCACGCCCTCAGGGTTTCCCTCTCCACGAAACTGCCGGTAGGCCTGCCTGTACATCTGCATTGCAGCGGCGATATCACCACGGTAGTAAGCGATTTTGCCGAGGCCGCGCAATGCTGAGGCATCGGTGCTGCCGTCACCGGCTCTCCGGGCAAATGTTCGTGCCATTTCAAATTGCGCCGTGGCGGCCTCATTGTTGCGCACGATCTCCAGGGCCCAGCCCAGTGCTGCATGCGCCTGTCCGGAAACGCGGGGCGACTGCAGCTGTTCCGCCAGCTTCACCGCTTCGCGCGCATGCTGCTCCGCCCGGGCGAAATTCACCGCCCTGTATGCGATGCTGAGGGATATCAGCTGAGCGGCTCGTTGCTCCACATCCTTCGCCTGTGGCAGCTGGCGAAGACTGTCAACGATCCTCTGCTGAGACAGCATGAGCGTCTGTGGGAGAAGCAGAAGTATGGATATTGTAACAAGTCTTCGGATGGTCATCTTGGTCGCTCTGCACTGGGAGAGTATGACAACCGTACTGTCACCGTTCCGGGACGCGGTATGGTTGCAGATGTACCCTACGCAGGACGCGGTGTAGCACCGCACCTTGAGGGCTATTTAGAGAATGATGAGGCTAGATGTCGGAAATGTAATAGTTGGAATCGAGGTTGTCAATAGTCCGGGCCCGATGCATTGTGCAGTTTCTGCATATTGGAGCCGCCGCATGATGGAAAACGCAGCATTCAGCATCGCCTGGAATGTTTTTTTGACGCATTTGCGACCATGCTTGACATCCTGTCGAAGTTTGTCTATTGTTGTCCCCGTAAGCCCCCGAACAATCTTGATCTCGGCATTTCAGTACCAGCGTACTGCAACGCCGGCCAGTTTACCGATCGGAATCCGAGTCAGGCGAGTTCCCTTGGAACGATGTGAACGCAGCAAGCGAAAAGGAGGAAGTACGCGTTATGGCAGGCATCACACTTACATCAGCATTACGCGATGAGTACGTCGCACTGTTTAATTCCTGCAGCATCCGCTCGGCGCGGACCGCAGTAGTCGAGCGGCTGGTTACGAAGCTGCAATCGAACCGGTCCCGCTACGAAGCTGCCGCAGGCAGTGCCGGTGTCCCGTGGTATTTCATCGCGGTCATCCACAACATGGAAGCCGGACAGCGATTCTCCGGTCATCTCCACAACGGTGATCCACTTTCGGCGCGAACGACGCACGTCCCTGCGGGCAGGCCAAAGCAGGGGAATCCGCCTTTCACCTGGGAAGACAGTGCAGCGGACGCCATGTCTTTCAAGCGCCTGGGTCCTTCAACCGACTGGAGTCTCGGCGGCATGCTCTATCAGCTCGAGCGCTACAACGGCTGGGGATACAGGAAATACCATCCTCATGTCCTTTCCCCGTATCTCTGGAGTTTCTCGCATCACTACGAAAGCGGGAAGTATGTAGCCGACGGCCGGTGGTCCGACACCGCCGTTTCAAAGCAATGCGGTGCCGCGGTACTGCTTCGCCGCATGGCGGAAAATGGCATCATCGAATTTCCGGATCAGCCCGCTCCCGTAGCAACGGACGCTCCACTCATCGTATCCCTCGCGAAGCGCAAACCCATCAATGCAACTGTCCTTCAGCGCGCGAAGGACCTGCAGGCCTGGCTCAACACCTATCCCGGCATTTTCCTCAAAGTCGACGGCTGGCCGGGCAAGAAGACTTCGGATGCATATTACAAAGTGACGGGTTATTACTTGCCGGGTGATGCACGGGGTTGAGAGCCACATCAGTGTCGACGGTCCCGGGAGTATGCAGTTTCTGCATAATCCAAATCGAAGCTAGCGCGATACATAAAAGTTGAACAGCGGGATATCCACTGCGAGCATGATATTCCATTCCCGTCTATGGACGCGCTTGAGTGCTGTTTCCGTCGCGGATACGCGTTCGAGGTAAGGGGCTGAGCGGTATCCTGCTCCAATCGAAACAAACCAGGGTGTCCCGACCATGAGCGAGGCACCCGGAGAGAGCAGGTCTGAAAACTTCAGCTCCGGGATATCTCCGTCAGGGTACTGCAACCGGTAGTTCACGACGGGACCCAGGTCTATGGCGGAAGCGAAAACACCGATGGACTGAAATACGCCACCACTCCAGTTCCGAATACAATCCGAACTGATCTCCACACCGGTGGGTGAGAAGAAGCCGAAGGACATATCCTCACCCTCTTCGCCGTAGTACGCGGGTCCTGCATATGCATTCACCGCGATGGTCAGCTCCGCTTCACGCTTGATGCGATAGGAACCGGCAGGGAGGAAGAAGGCATCGAGTGCATCGGCCAGTTGCTCCGCATTTTCCGCGGTAGCTGCGTTGGCGGCGAAGGTCAGGACTTCATACACATTCTGATACGCTTGCTCATCGGGTATGCGGTCACGCAGAAGGATGAGCGCCTCCGCGACGGCGAGTCCGTATTCTCCCTGTTGCACATTTGCTGCGAGCGCGGTCAGATCCTCAATGGATGAGGCCGCTGCCATGATATCCTGCTGCTCCACCTTGAAGGTGCTCGCCATATCCAGGGATTGTATTGCCACACCGGCGAGTGGTTGGAGGATGCGAAGGTAATCCTCGGTGGTCAGTTGCCGCGAGGTTAGCGTCATCGTGAGATTCTTGATGCTGACCTGGACCCGAGCGATGGATTGCGCGATGCCCTGCAGCCTGGCAACGAACATCCGAGCCTGGTCAATGTCCTTCGCCCCTGCATTTATTGCGTCGAACATTGTCGTACCCACCTCATTCGCATCCCCGATATGTAATGTCTTCAGCGATGTACGATTTGTCTCCAGCCACAGCCCCACGGTGCTGAGAGTGAAGTACAGGTTGACGTTGGGATTATTGGAGGTATACAGCTTGGAGATACTGAGCAACTCACCCTGATGTGAAATCAGTTTCCAGCTGCTTCCCATAATGCGCATTGCAGACGCGAAGCCTTCGCCACTGCGCGGAAGCCACTCCGACTGCAGCAGCTGATCAAGGGCGTAGTCATAATCCTGCTCAACACGCAGGGCAACGACGAATGCCTGTACCGTTCGCAATGCGGCGATACGCTGCTTCAATGCGGGATCCTGTACGCTTTCATGAAGTATCTCGAGGCAGGGACCGAGGTTCTGCGGCATGTTTCGCAGATCCGCCTCGATGGCATCACGCAGGGAGACGAGAAACGAGCTGTACTTGCCAACGTCCATCGTATTCAGGAAACGCGTTGTACCCGGGAGCAGGGCCAGCAGGGGTTTCAGCGAAGGATCGTTGAGCAGCTCTTTGAGATGCTTCACCGCCTGTGTGGTGACTTCTTCTTTGAAACGCCGCGCAATCGTTGAAGCCAACGCGTCAATCATCGCAGTCTGTGAGATGAGGGGCACTGAGTGCGTCTCCGCAATTTTCGTGGAAAAGCTGTCGAGCAGATTCTGCGCTGCCTGTAGTTCATCGGGAGTGAGAGGAAGAGATTGCGCTTCCTGCAGAAAAAGATTGTCCGCCGGTACTTCGCTGCTCGTCCCATTTCCCGGAAGCAAAACTTGCAGCTCCTCGATCAGATTCCGGGGCTGTTCCTGTGCACGAAGCGGCATGACTGCCAGGCAGAGAAGGAGCAGCGGTACCCAAACGTACCGAAGGCGAGGAAAAATGAGACTATGCATGAATACTCCGAACCTATAGTGTGTATCCTTTTTCGTCGAGGTGATCCACAATGCCCTGGAAGGGAATGATGTAGCTCACGGAAGCGATGCCGCCGAGTATGATGCCGACGATCTCGTTGTTCTCATTGTAGACAGGACCTCCGGAATCTCCACCTGCAGTCGGTGTCTGTCCCGAATCATCTGGCAGGGAAATCTGCACCAGGTCTTCCATGCGCACTTCTTCACCGTCGTAGTCGAAGACACGTTCCGAATCCGTTGCCGTTACCACACAGCTCTGTTCGTTGTGCTCTGTGGCGCGGTAATAGCGCAGCGACTGTCCCACCGTGAACGGTGCCGATGCGGCAGGAATCCGCAGATGCGCCGAACTGCCGGTGAGGCGATTAGAGCTGCTCTCATCACACTCTACCAGTGCAATGTCGAGCGTGCGCGTTCGCGTGCCGTACTTGACGCGTCCCAGCATTTCTTCATCCGGTGCCATCACGAACCATGAGTGGGGAGGGAGTCCTTCATATTCCTCCCACGGAGCCGCGGACGGTTTCACACAGTGATAGCAGGTCAGGAACAGCGGTGCCGTTTGATCACGGCTCACGAGTGCAACGCTGCCTTGCTGCGCACTCGTTCGAATGTTCATCCCGGGATGCGCGCTTGCATGCAGCTGCGCTACTCCCGGGGATGTCTCGATGACAATGGAGTACGCCACGGTTTCGGCATCTTCCTCCAGCTCGATGGGACGATGTGCCGCAGGTGGAATGCTCACCCCTTCGCGAATAGTCATCACGATGGACTCTCCCCTGAAATTCACTGCGTGGATGTCATCGCGTTGTATTCCAAGTTTGGCAAAGTGCTGATGGACCTGATCCCTCCGTGTTGCTGCCTGGCCTTTCTTCGCCTGGGTGGAAGCCGGAGTCTGCGATGAGCCCGGTGCCTGCGAGGAAGCTGGCGCCTGCGTGGAGAAATATGCCTGGGAGAGTGAAGAAGCCTGTGAGGAACCCGGCACCTGTGAAGGTGGGGGAACATTCAAGCCGGAGAATGGATTCGTTACGCTTCGATTTCTCTTGCGACGTTCGATTTTTATCTCGACCATGAGGTCGAGGAGTTCCTGGAAAAACTTGGATCCGAATGTGAGAAGGAAACCCGTGGCGATACAGCCCAGCAGATAGTATCCCTCGAATGGTCCATTGAATGACTCCAAATAGAATCGATGCGTTTCGACATTTATTCCTGGAAGTGAGACGATACTCAAGTTGGAGAAATACGCCACGGCACTGCCGATGATGAAAGGGAGTGGGTCGGCGTGGATTTCGTCCCTGTTCCTATCGTATTCACTGCGGGCTGGTGCCTTCGCACTTCCTTGCAGGATTCCCCACTTGACGAGCAAATCGCAGATATCATTTCCGAGCAACCACTTCATCACCCTTCTAGCAGGCGATCCCGGCCTTGACCATCGCCGAATAAAATTCGTGATCTTCTCCGTCAGCAGGCTGTAGACCAGCAGCGTGGAGACAATAGTAATCAATGCTTCCATGTTTCCTCCTCCAGTTGAAAGCAACGCAACGCACAACCTCGCGGGGCAGAATTTCTGTTCCCGGATGTGCGGATTGTGAGAGCTGTTATAATGAGACGCGGGAATATCCCTATTATGGATGTAACATGCAAATCAGATCAGGATATCACCTACTGATGTGATATGCAGTTTCTGCATATTTCTCGTTGCTGCCTTATGCAGTTTCTGCATATTTCCGAGGGAAGCGGGAGGATTTCTCACACAGGCGTGAATCATCCTCACGAAAATGCCTTGTTTTCGGCCTGAAAAATGGGAATTAACAGGGAGAAGCCCGCTGGCATGGTAATTGCACTCTACTGATGTACACATTGATACCCCCTTACGTACTGAGCTGACAATCCCGTCCTGTTGCACGGGGCGTTTGTCGTTACACTCAAACAACAGGAGGAATCATGCGCCGTTTCATCATCCCGCTGCTGCTGCTCTTGCCATTTACCATGGCTGCGCAGTCGCAGACCGTCTCCGCCTCCTCACCGTCCGCTGCGTCCAATACCTCCACCGTGTCCAACACCTCGACAGCGACTGCACCCTCGACGTCGACTGTTCTATCCTCCGCAACCAATCCTTCTATGACAATGTCCGACGCCTCGCAGGCGCCAATCACTCTCGCGCAGTTGCAGAGCACGCTGGCCGCTGAGGGACGATCGATCAGCGGGGCGAGCTACAGGGAACTCGCGAGGCTGGAAGAGTCGCGGGGTGGACTCAGCGCCAATCTCTGGAACGCGGAATACGTCTTTCGCATTGGGGAATCCACATTCATCGTCGACATGCGTCTCATCTCCGCCATCACACTCGCATCGCTGATCATCGTGCTCGTGCTGTTTTCTCCTCTTGGCTTCACGGTGTTTCGTGGGGGAGTGCATGCGCTGCTGGGCAGCATCCTGCAGTTCCTCCACATCGCGCCCGAGTACGGCGAGCACCTTCGCACCGAGCCCCAGAAGTGGCTGCAGCGCGAGGACAGTGCACGCCGCGCCTTCCGCATGTACATGCGCAACGCCTTCATCCCACTTTACCGCAACAACATCACTGCAATCGCATTTCTGGGTACGGCCTTCCTCATCATGAGCATCGGCTTTCGGGGCATCAAGTTCATGGTCCCGCATCAACCTGAGATGATCATCATGGCCATCATCGTCGAGATTACCGTGCTGTGCATGCTCGGACTCTCTACATGGTATGAGCACAGCGAAGCACAGTCCGTCCCCGAACCGCTGCCCGAAACCGTGCGGCTGCCGAACGGCCAGTACCTTGAGCGCGATTTTGTCATGCGCGCGATTCATGACGTACTCGACGACCTGAGTACGGTCGCCACTGTTGAAAACACCGAACGTTCCTAACCGCACCACCGCAGCAACCGTCGACCCGCCGAATGAAACCGTCGACCCGAAGCATGTGCAATCATCAGAGGCAGGAGCGTTGTCATGGATCAGAAAAATGTTTTCAGGAAGTACCAGGTGTATTTCTTTCTTTATCTCGCCGTCATCTGTGAGCTGCTCATCATCATTGTCGAACGCGACGATGCTGAGCTGCGGCTGAGACAGGAACGCGATCAGCTGCTCGAGCTGACACAGAAAATCGTGCTTGAACTTATGGAAACCACTCCCGTGCAATCCCTCAACGGGAGCAACCAGATGGAAGTCGGCGAAACCCGCCGCTTCGTCATCATGCTGCAGGGGATGGGACCCGAAGACCAGGTTACCATACCCCCGCAGATCGTGGTGCGGAAAAACGGAAATGCCGTGCAGACACTGAAACTGGGACGTGACATCCTCCCGGTTTCGGAGGAAAGTCAGAACGGCAAGCGCGTCTTCGCGTTCAACTGGCGTGCGCCCGCTCCGGGGGAATACAGCTTCGAGGGGAAATCCAGCATCAATCGTATCGGAATTCTTCCGACCGGGGAGGTAAAGCTCGCGTCGCTGAGTTTCCCATACGAACTCATCGCTTCACTGGTGCCGGATCTGCCGGAGCGCATCGATCAGTTTGAGAATCTCGAAGCGGGACTCCGTGTCAAGGTCCTTGCCAAGGGTGATCAACTCGAACTGCACGGTGGCAGTCTCGTCACCGCCGCCGGCTATGCGGACCAGCGCTACATCGAAGTGCAGGGAACCGACGCGCGACGTGTGCGTGCGGCCGCGAATTTCGGCGAGGTGAAGCAGGAAGGCGAGCGCCTGCGATGGACGCACACCTTTGCAAAAGCGGATAAATACAACGTGGAAGTGCAGGCTGTGGATACGCGCGGGGCGGGAGCGCTCAGCCACTCGAAGACCTGCTTCGTGGCCGATGTGAAATGGCCGGTGTCGAAATCCACAGTCAGCGATGCGTTCGCAGGTGAACTGTTTCGGAAGAACATCATGGTTGATGGACTCGAAGTGCAGTCGGACTATTCGTGGCGTGCCCGTCTCGACGGTACCGTGATCGGGGAGGGACGCGGTGGGATGGCGGAAATCCCGTTGGACGAAAGTGCGGCAGGGAAAACCCTCACCCTCGAGGCGCAGTATCGCGGCAAGTCCTATCCCATAGCCCTGGATGAAAACACGCTCGGTGACAGCCGTTTCCGCTACAGCGTGCTCGAAGCCCCTGCGCGCATCCGCAACATTTCCTTTTCACGCGGAGGGGAGTATGCCATCACGCAGGAATTCCGTTTCGACGCCTTCGTATGCGGAAGCTGCATAAAGGGAAACTACCGTCCCGCTGACCGCATCCGCGTAGAGGTTGAATCCGAGTACGGACGCGACCTGCTCGACGACTACATCCTTGAACCCGTCACCGACAGCAACGGCGCACAGATAGGCACCCGCGTAAAGATCTACCTCCGCGGCAAGGTTGATCGCGACGGTGAAGAAGCCCTCTTCATCCTCCGCGCCGGCAACGCCACCGAACGCGTGCCAGTGGTGCTGTATCCGGATTAGGGAAGGTGCGTGACACGGAATGCGGCATGTGAGGAACTGGCGATGGAGGAGAGACAGAACGCCCCGGTCCTGCGGGGGACCGGGGCGTCTCGCATGCGTATGGGGCTTTTTTTACTTGGTGAGTATCATTCTCCGTGTTATCACTGCGTTGTCGGTGTGCATGCGATAGAAGTACATGCCGCTCGGAAGATCGGCTGCATTGAAGTGTACGGTATGCTGTCCTGCTGGAAGCATGCCATCCATCAGGGTGGCAATCCGTTTGCCGATGAGGTCGTACACTTCAAGGCTGACCTTTCCCGCATCAGCGACACGGAAGCGAATCGTCGTCGAAGGATTGAATGGATTCGGCGTGTTCTGATCAAGAGACGTGATGCCTGCGTCGGAATGGACGCAGTTGCCGGAAGCCACGGCACGGACCGGCAGATGAATCTCGCTGCAATCCGGTGCATCCGTGAGTATGATCAGGTCGGTCTGCATAGGTCCTTCCCGCGAAGAGGAGAAGCGAAGCCTGAGACGAGAGCATTCACCCGGCCGGATACGGTCCGGGAGAGGCTCAAGTATTTCAAAGCGCTCTGCTTCGAACGAAGACAGGCGCTGATCACGTATTCTCAGCGGAGTGCTCCCCTCATTTGCGATGGAGACCGACTGGTACCTGTTCGCACCGATTGGGACCTCCCCGAAATCTACTTCCTGCTGACTCACCTTGATGGACGGAGCCGGTGGCAGGCTGTTGTAGTGATAGCCGAGTACTCCGCCATCGCTCTTGAGGACATACACATTATTGTCCGCGCCTGAAGTGATATCTACTGCGTTATCTGCTTCGATGAAATGTGCTCTGATGGAAAACCGATCGTTTTCAAAGACACAGGCATACAGACCTGCGATGTCCATGCCCGGATAGGTCTCGTAGTGAAACAGGATGCTGCCATCCTCGGTTCGGTGTACACTGGTAGCCCCCGCGTAGTCACCCATGTACGGGAAGAAGTCGATGATGTCGAGCGGGGTCAGCGCTGTGCCGGTATTTCTGAAGGCCATCAGTCCGTCCCTGCTGCATGCGAGAAATACCGTCGCGTCGGGTCCGGCGGTGACGCTCAGGACTTTTCCGTTTACGGGATCCATCGGATGGTATTGTGCTGTACAGTGGAAATCCCCATCCAGCATGCGATACACGCGCAGTCCGTTCTCGCCCGTGGCGACATAGACGCTTCCATCTTCTCCAACAGACACATCGTACGCGAAGCTGCACTCATAGGCATGTGCGACGGGGAAGAGGGTCGCTCCATCGAACTGGAAGACCCTGAGGCCATTCTCCCCGCAGGCAACGTACACCCATCCCGTCGGGCTGACGGCGATGCTCCGGCATTCACCCACGATGCTGGTCGAAGCGATGTGGTTGAACTGCATGTACGACAGCGTGTAGACAGACAGGGAATTGTCATGCGCGAGAAACACCCGGTCGCGCTGATCCACCGTGACAGCACACGCGTGGATATCTTCGGATGCATCGTGGTTCGTCCACGCGACACACTCCAGGATAGGTTCCGTATCGCGATAGGCACGCAATCCATCCATGCCGTTGGCGAGAAGGACGATCCCATCGGAAGTGACGGCGACGCTTCTCGCGTCGGTGTTCTGATCACAATGCGCGAGACATGCGCTGCGTGTCGCGTCGCAGCAGATTAATCGAACGCCGTCGTTGCCATCTGCGATCAACACGGTGCCGTCTTCCCGCGTAGCCAGGTCGCGGGCGTCGGCGTTGCTGCAGCTCCAGGTTCCGTTGCTGTGAAACCGGGAGCCGTCGAAGATATATCCGCAAATGCCGGCATCCGCCTTTGCGATATAGATGCTGCGATTGTTGGCAACGGCGATACGCTGAGCTGTGCCGCCGTCGTTCAGCTCCGCGACCCTGATCAGTGCATGTTTGTCGAACGTATATGCACTGAGGCCACTCTCCGCATCAGCGAGAAACACCATCCCGTCGTCTCCGGCGACGAGGTCCGTCGGCGTAAACGCGTCGCTGTTGATCTCGCCGGCAGGTATCAGGTTGCGTCCGTTCAGCTCGTACGCCTTCAGCTCTCCCTGCGCGGCTCCGGCCACAAAGATGGTGTTGTCCGCACCCACCGCGACAGCACGGGCCTTCTCGATTCCCGCATCCTGTGCAATCAGTCGAAATGCCGCTCCTTCCCGGCGCAATGCCACGAGCCCCGCATATCCTGACGCCAGGTAGATTGTGCCGTCAGGACCGATTGCCATGTCGTTCTGCTCCACGCTGATCGCGGAACTTGCAATGCTCACGAATTCGTTTCCTGCAAAAATAAGTGCCGTGAGCTGGCCGTCCCGCCCTGAAAGGTAGATCACGCCATCCGGCGCAATTTCCAGGCGGTCAAACGCGCTGGCGGCAGGATAGAACCCCTGCACCTCGAACGCACCTCCGCTCACGCGGTACGCCCAGAGTCCCCCGTTGTCCCCGAGGATAAACAGCAGATCATTGCCCGCATATGCGAGCGCAGACGCTGAAGTCATGTGCGGATTGCTGCTTTTCAGTGTGAAGGTCTGCGGCAGCTGTGCGTTGCAGAAAGATCCTGGAATGCACATGCTGAAGAATATCCCTATCAAGCACGCGGTGATCGCAACACGTCCTGAAGCAAACTGTGGTTTCATCATAACCTCCTGTCAAGTGTGACTCGAGGAAACGATGCCGAATGTGAGGATGATGACAGTGGAAAGGTATCGGGTGCAGGAGGATATGTCAATGGGTAGTACCACCCATTTTGACCCGATACTCTGTTGATGGGAACGAATATCCGGGTGATATTACGCTTCCACGCTCGTGGCAATCATCCAATCCGTCGTGACGGATCGGCGTCACGAGTTCATCCTTGCCGATCAGAAGCAGGTACAGGAGTTGAGAGACTACCTGGGAGAACGACTGAGGGAATGATGGGACAATACGGATCGGGATCTGAAGAGATGAAAAAAAACGGCCGGACGTTCTTGTCCGGCCGAATGGGGAATGGGAAACGGGGAATGTTCCGCAGACTCTACTTGTAGAAGCTCACGTATAACCTGTCGCTGGGACCCCAGAGGGTTTCAACGTAGTCGAACTGTCCCTGTGAGGATCCTTCGTATTGACATTTGAAAAACTCGAGCATGTTCTGGCATTCCGGGTAGTAGCTGCCATAGTTGAACTCGCCGACAGGGACGAGGCTGTATGTCTCGTCGAGCGGGAGGTCACGCAGGCGCATTTCGTCGTTTTCGGTTGCTCCGCCAGACCATTGGGTAATGGAGGTGATGCGCATGTTCTCAATGGTTCTGCCATCGGCTGATACCGTTCCGCTGAGACTCCAGTCCGTAGAGAGCGTGGAGTTGCTGTACACAAGTGAAAAGCTGAATGATCTTCCGCTCCATGCGATAGGCTGCATCCCGATGCTTTCGTCCAGGTATGTCGCGCCGTATGCCGCAGTTTCATCGATTTCCTGTCCATTGGCATACTTGTTCACCGCAGAGAATTCGACGGCGACGGTGGTGCATGACTGCAGCTCGGCAAGGATGCCTGGATCGCCTGCGATCACAGGTTCCGATCTTACATATATACCGCCGATGCGGTACTCCGCGACAACTTCGTCATCCTTCTCAATGTTCACACCTTCGAGTTCGAAGCTGCCATCGGCTTTGAGCAGTCCTTCACCCACGATGCTGTTTTTCACGAGGATACGAACTGTGCCGCTGCAGGTGGCAGTGGAAGTATACTCCTTCGTCGATAGATGTGTGACACTGCCCTTCACCGATCCGTCAGCGGTAGCCTCGCTGATTTTCACCTTCAGGTGCGGCATGAACAGACGCATTACATTCGAGCCGGCTTCCATGATGTTCGGCATCAGCACGCTTGCCTGTGATTCCACACATTCGAGATCGATGTACGGCTGGCCCCGGAAATACCAGTACGAGCGGTCCTTGCACATCTTTACCTTTTGGCCGCCAGGGAATGTCTTGTAGAAAGTGAAATCTGTCGGATCATATGAAAGGTTCTCAAGTTTGGGGGAGGGGTAGGCCGGTCGTCCCTTGATAATCGGATCGAATTTTTTCACCCCCGTCCCGGAGATGGTCTGGTTTGTGAAGAAGTTTTCATTGGTGAACGTGGCGAGGGAATTGAAAATCTCTGTCGCAGACTCGGCTCCGCGGCATGCGGATTGCAGCGCAGGATCAACCTTCCCACCTGCGTACTTCGCAGCAAATGCGGGTGTAACCATGACTTCGTATGGATCCGGGTCGCCGAGTGCGCGGCGGTATTGCCATCCCGCGAGGTCGGCATGCGAATCGTTGCGTACGTGCACGGGACACCCCATATCCGCCACGAGGTGCAGCGTTTCACCCAGGCAGCGCCAGGCTTTCGCCATGAGTGCATCGCGCTGGGCATCGTCTTCCGCGGCAAGTGCCTGTCTGATGTATTGCTTGCCTTTCGCGAAAGACCACGGGTTGTCATCATGGGTAAGCGCCCAGTCCCGCGCATTGATCTGCGGATTGAACGCGCCGTTGTTTACGAGCCATTCCCAGTTCGTACCACGATCGGTAAGCCAGGTCTTTCCCCCGTCGATTCCCTTCGGATCATAGAAATGCCGAAGGGCCGCCGGGACCTCCGGGACGTCTGCTGAAAACCCACCGTGTGCGATCCACTCCTTCGGCTTCTTCGAGACGTCGCTTTCCGTCGTTGTCGATGCGAAGTAGCCGGCGGCTGTTACGGCGGGACCGACGTACTCATGGCTGCCATTGAGCACAAACGTATAGCCCTTAATCTCATCCGGTGGATTCAGTGCGTTGACCACTTTTTGAAGGAAGCGATCGACGATATTGTCATTGATTGCAGGATGCATTTCCGCATTGTCGTATGCCGAAAGGGTGAGTGCCAGCACGATATAGCAGGATGCCCCTGCCAACCATGCGATTGTGTTTTTTGTTTTCTTCATGCTTCGCTCCTAAAACCGCATCAGTTTCCAGTCGCCTTCCTCCTGTGCAGCGAGGGCGATAGTGAACGTATTGCCATCCTTTTCGTAGGAATACTCGGCGTAGAATTCGTTGTAGCCAGTGAGCCGGCGCGATTGTATTGCGTCCGCAAACGCCGGCATGTCACCGGTGATATCGTCGAGGCCCTCTCCGTACTGCTGCTGTGCTTCTTCCGTCAGCACTGCGAGCACGGCATCGGTTTTCGCCGTGCGGAATGCATCTTCGATGCCCTGCGCAGCTTCATGAATCTTTTCCACGTCCACTGTGGGGGGATTGTTGGGCTGTGTGCCCCCGTCGTCATCGCTGCAGGTTGCAAAAACGTGCAGCATGGCCAGCGTCAGAAAGCCAGCCAGAAAAACTCGAAAGGTGTTCATGCGCTCTCCCGTATGGTAAAAGAGTTTCCGGTATAATACGGAAGAAAAGGGAGTATTTCACATCTGCGGCTGACACTGCGCAGCTGCCTGCGCAGTTCTGCCTGCATCAACCTGTTCATATTGTAATACGCGGTTCAGTATTCTGTAGGATTTCGCTTCGTATTATGCATACAGCGTGGTGATAGAAAGCAGTACCTGTATGGGTGCTGCCTTTCCCTCATGTCGTCCTGCCGAGGAATCCACCATGAATCAGCTCTCCCATCCCCTCACACTCCCCGACCTGTTCTCGACTGCAATCAACGAATATGCATCCCGCACAGCCATGGCCATGGAGGGAAGCGATACTGTCACCTATGCACAATTCGGCTGCCGCATTGCTGAACTGCGCAAGTCAATGCATGGCATGGGTATTCGTCCCGGTGATCGTGTCGCCATACTGGCGGAGAACAGTCCGAACTGGACCATCGCATACGCCGCAATCGTAACCATGGGTGCGATCGCCGTGCCCATCCATACCGATCTTCAGCTCGAAGAAGTACGCAACATTGTGCTGCATGCCGGCTGCAAACTGATTTTTATTTCCCTCAATCAGGCGAGCCGCATCAAGACAGAGCAGCGCTGCGAGGCAGGAGTCATGGTGCTGCTCGACACCTTCGAAGTTTTGACGCCAGCATTCTGGGACAAAACGAAGCAACGCGGCGTTAGCCTGCTTCAGGCTGGGACTGATGGAATGAACACAGCCAGGGTCAGCGAGCATGACGTCGCTGTCATTATATATACGTCAGGAACGACCGGGACACCGAAAGGCGTGATGCTCACGCACGGCAATCTCACGCACAACGTTGTCATGGCGACGCGTATGCAGCCGGTGAAGGAAGATGATGTTTTTGTTTCGATTCTGCCGCTTTCTCACGCGTACCAGTGCACGCTGGGGTTCCTCCTGCCCTTCATGTCCGGTGCCGAGGTGCACTATGTCGCAAAGCAGGCTTCCATGCCAATGCTGTTGGAAACCTTCAAACGCGTGCATCCCACGATGATGCTCACCGTCCCGCTGGTCATGGAGTCGATTTTTCATAAACAGATTCGTCCACGACTCACGCCGAACAAGATGATGGATCTCGTGTCTGGGACGGATCTCGGAAAGCGCATCCTGTACCGTAAGGCGGGGGAGAAGCTGCTGGAAGTGTTCGGTGGCAGGCTGCGCTTCTTTGGAATCGGGGGCGCCCGTCTCAATGATCAGGTGGAAGAATTCCTTGTGGAAGCCGGTTTCCCGTATGCGGTCGGATACGGCATGACGGAAACCGCACCGTTGCTTACCGGTTGCGAACCGGCGCATACAAGGTTTCAGTCATCCGGGCGTGTGCTCGAAGGAATGCAACTCCGTGTTTCGGATCCAGATCCTGAAAGTGGGGAAGGGGAAATCCAGGTGAAGGGCCCCTGTGTCATGAAGGGGTATTACAACGAGCCGGAACTGACACAGAAAGCTTTTACCGAGGACGGCTGGTTGCGGACAGGGGATACCGGAATCGTCGATGACGAAGGATACATCTTTCTCAAAGGAAGATTGAAAAATGTGATCATTCGACCGAATGGAATCAATGTGCATCCGGAGGACATTGAGGCTGTGTTGAATCGTCACGATTATATCAACGAATCATTGGTAAAGCAGAAGGGAAATCAGCTGCTCGCATATGTTCACTTCGATCTTGAGAAAATCGCTGACGCCGAAAAGTTGCATGGAAAAAACGACGCGATGATGCTGCGCCTGCGCGTGGAAGAATTGCTGCCTGAAATCCAGACATGGATTAACAAACGCGTCAGCCGCTACAGCCGCATCGACCGTGTGCTCATACAGGCACAGCCCTTCCCCAAGTCGGCATCGCAGACCATTCGACGTCATCTGCACCAGGCTGCGTGAGAGTAACTGCCTCAGGTTTCACCGTCAAACCCCTGACACTTGCTCATGGGTAGTCGTGCCTGGTCTCTGCAACCTTGCTACTATTCACTCGCGGAATTACAACAGTCGAAGCGAGGCGGAAAAGGTGACTGCTGTCACACGGATTCCGTCGGCTGTGGATGTCCGCACAAACTCACCCCACATGTCCGGTCCTGAGTGGTCTGAAATGATGCGTGCGGAGGGAGAGAGCTGAGTCAGATATTGAAAGCGCAGTTGGAGACTGTAGATGTTGACTCCCACACCAAACGAGCTGTAGCACTCTCCCCAGATATTATCCGGATGGATCTCATGTTTCTCATACGAGGTGCCATAGTTGGGGTAATATATCGCGTTGGCGATGTGCATGTAGCGCAACCCCGCCGTCAGTTCAACTGGGCCCACTCTCCCTGCAATGTTTCCCTCGATGGATATGGAGCCCAGGAAGTTCATCCCACCCCGCAACACGGCTCCTCCTGCGACATAGTCATTTCTCACGGAAGCGGGCCAGATGCTGCTTTCAAGACTCAACAACAATCTGCTGTCGACAGCCTTGTTTGTCCTAAGGATGATCTGATCGAAGCCGATCTTGAGTGATGGCTGTGAAATGTCTGTTTCGTCCACCGTACCCTCTGCATACGGGAGAGCTGCACCGGTTTCATTAATTAGTGGTTCGGAGGGAGGGAGATTGAGGTATCGTAGCAGTTCTGGCGGCACTCCCCATCTCATACCTGTACTCTCGGATAGATCGTGATCCTCGAAGCTCACTTCATTTTCTGTGTCATGATCAAAACGCAGCGTGGTTTGGACAGGGATCAGGAAGGCAGGCAAACCCAGGAGCAGTGTGAAGACTTTTGCAACGATCAAGGACCCTCCATCCTTCAGATGATATCCCGTCATCGGCGTTGATGGCAGAATACTCCAGGCTGCGAGTGCAAACAGTCCCGCTGTCCAGTGTTCATAAGAGTCCAAGAGAATGCTACGAACGCTGTCGTGGGGAATAGTGAAGACGTTGCCATCGAAACTGTCACGATTGAATGGGCCGTTCGCAGTCCATAGTATCAGCCGTCGCGCTGTCGCACCGATGAGGGTGCCCTCAATGTATTCATCATTCCTGAGCGCGATTTTCATGTGCTCGCCGAACTGCAACGCTGTTTCCCATTGCCACGGCACAATATCCTGGGACCACAATTCGTTGTTTCTCGCATTAATTGAATCCGGTACCCAGTCTGATGCCCAGAATTCAAACGGTGAAGTGCAGCAGGCAATATTTTCGAAATTCTCCAGTAGTATGCGCAGCACGCTAGTCGCCTCCGCAGAGATTGTTCGGCGCGACCTGGCATCCTGCGGTACATCCTTTCCTGTCATGATGAAATTCACCGAATCCTTCCCGTTTCTCATTGCATTCACGCGGATGTCCAGCTTCACGTCATCGACCTCCAAATCGGGGAAGAGTTGGAAATACCTGATCTCATTCAGATCCAGCTCCGAGCCCACACGGGGGAGTTCGTAGGGCTCGTCTGCTTCCGTTTGTGCGCAAAGTGGTGAGCACAAGAACAGAAGTACAAATGGAAAAGCAGAGTTAAAAAATGTCAGCATATCAGAACGCGAAATATCGGTTGTCAAAATCGGGTTCAGAATCTTAGCTGTGTGGAAAACCCGATAGCTGTCAGCGGTTCCCCGGTTTCTGTCGTGCCGGAGAAGAATCGCCCTGGGCGCTGTTCGTCATACATGTAATGACTTCTTACAACGGAGGGTGTGAGTTGATACAGCGTGTGCAGCCGCAGCTGTACATGGTAGATTGTGTAGGAAACGCTGAACGATGAATAGAGCGTACCACTGAATCCATTGGCAGTGTTGAGGTGGACCTCGCTCCAGGACTCATCCATCACCTCCGGCATACTGATGTAGCGGATTCCAGCGCTGAATTCAAGCATGCCGCCCCGGCCAGCCAGTCCCGTTTCCGCATACGTCATGCCCCGGAAATCGAGACCGGAACGCAGGTACCCACCTGCTCCTGCAGTGCGTCGCTGCAGGAACTCGGGCCACCAGTTGTACTGCAAGGCAGCCAGCAGACGGAAAAAATAAAAATGCGTTCCGGTGAACCAGTTGGCTTCATATCCAATACTGAACGCGTGTGTGGGCCTCGTCATGCTGAATCGCAGCCGGTTTATGTATGGAAGCTTATCGGCAGGATGTGTAAGAAACAGCTCCGTATCACCAATGCTGAACATCCGGGGGATCTCCGGTGGGAAACCACGTCCAGGGTAGTGATGCTGAAGAAAAAGCAGTCCTGAAAGCTCTGTGCTGGAGTCCATGCTGAAATCCGAATGCAGAGGGTGCTCCATCGGTACAAGGAAGCCGAAGGCGCCCACCGTAGGTCCTGCGAGTATGCTCCAGAATTCCATGGACCCTCTGTAGTTATGGTCTCCGGCATGGGGGAGGAATGCACCGAGCAGCAAGCCGAACAATCCCACTGAAACTCTTTCCTCGCTATGCGCGGTAATGCTCAATATCCTTTCATGCGGGATCGCTTCGAGCGAGTCGCGGGTGCTTTCGGGATGCCACTGATTTATACCACGCCACAGCAAGAGGCGATGGTTGGTGATTCCCATCAGTTTTCCTGCAATGCGAGTTCCGTCATACAACGCGACGTCCAGAGTGGCTTCCTTGATTTCATAAGGCAGCTCCGACCAGAATGCAGGCAACACCTTTGCTGTCCATAATTCCAGTCCGGCCATGCGTAATGAATCCGGCACGAACTTCGAGGCGAAGAAGGTAGATGGTGTGTGTCCCATCAGGATGTCCTCAAAGTCCCGCAGCAATATCGCGAGCACCTCGGCAGCATCATGCGAGATAACTATTGATTTGCGATATCGCTCTGTTCCCTCCGTCGCATCCAGCTGGAAACGAACGGAATCCAATCCAGCCGAAGTCAACAGCACGGCGGCTTCGTCCATCAAGTCATCCTGTTCCAGCTGCGGGAATAACTGGAAATACCGAATCTCATTCAGATCCAGCTCCGAGCCCACGCGGGGGAGGTCGTAGGGGGCGCCGGCCTTATCCTGAGCGTGCACGTGAACAAAGGGGAGGAGTGAGATGATTGCTATCAGAATTTTACAGTTCATGTTCTTCCATGGAGCACTGTGCAGCAGCCCTTATAGTTGAAGTGCCGCGGATATTGAATATGCGGTCAGCTGGATTCCGGTGCGCTCGTCCGTCCAGGTAGACGTTGGTTGCGAGGTACTGCTTTGCGTCGACGTAGTTTTAATGTGGACAGAGGGAGTCAGCTGCTGCAGGAATCGCAGGCGAACCTGCAGACGGTGGTGTGTGAATCCGAAACCAAATGAGGTATAGAGCTTCCCACCGATGTCATCGGGACGGTTTTCCTGAAATTCATTATGTGACCCGGAACTCGAAAAACTTCGCCAGTCTCTGCGTTCCTTAAGAAGTGGATTGGTGAAATGCAGAAAACGCATTCCAGCGGAGAATTCGAGAGGACCGAGTTTGCTTGCCAGGCTTGCCTCCGCTGAAACGGAGCCGGAAAAAGCCACGCCTCCACGCAGTACACTGCCCAGGGAAATAGCTTCGCTATGAAGGTATTCAGGCCACCAGCCATAGTCCAGGCTCACGAAACCGGAGCTGCAGCAAGCTCCATCCGTATGAATGATGAGGTGATCAAATCCCAGGTGAAGTACGTCCGTTGATACATCGGTCTCTGCAGGAACTCCTTTCGCATATGGCAGCCACGAGTCTCCTGATGTGAGCAAACGCTCCTGAGCTTCGAATCCCAGATAATCAAGCAACTCCGGTGGGAAGCCTTGCATGAGTCCCGGTTGTTCAGCGAATGACAGTTCACTCACGTGGGTGGCAGAATTTTCCGTATGGTCGAAGCGAAAATCTCGCTCAGTCGCAATTGCGAAAGCCGTCAATCCAAGTCCCACGAGCAATACGCGGGCGATAATACTTCCTGCATAACCATCCGTTTGAGCTTCTCTCGTGAATTCAGGTGCGAAAGACAATGAGAGTCCCAAAGTCAGTCCGAACAATCCCGCTGTATTATGATCATCTTCGCCGTACAGTATGTATCGCACATTATCGTGCATTACACTGAAGACCTTTTCCTGAATACTGTCCGGATCGAACTTCGTTTTGTCTCCCCACAAGATCAATCGACGATTCGTGAATCCCAGGACCACTCCCTCTCGCTGTTCATCGTTACGAAGAACGATTCGAAGCTTTTTCAAATCCCGTGTTTCAAGCACCGCCTTCCACCGAGAACCGACGATGCCCTTTTGCCGTAACTCAGTGGTATAAGGTCGGAGAGAGTCCGCAAGCATATCGGAGTAGTAAAACAAATATGGCGACATGCAGCAGGCGAATTCTTCAAACTTCTTGATCAGCGTATGAAGTACCTCTCCAGCGCGCACAGAAATAGTACGACGCGTTGCGGCATCCTCCGGCAAATCCGTTCCTGCTACGATGAAATCAACCGAATCCTTCCCATTCCACATTGCATTCACGTGGACATCCCTCTTCCCATCCTCAACATAAAGATACGGGAACAGTTGGAAATACCTGATCTCATTCAGATCCAGCTCCGAGCCCACGCGGGGGAGGTCGTAGGGGGCGCCGGTTTCATCCTGTGCGTGCAGGTGGATGCTCTGCAAGGCGATCATGAGCACGAGAGTTGGTAGAATTCTCGGGGGGCGATATGGTCGGCGCTGTTGACTCAAAAAATGATTCCCGCGGATATGGAGATGGCTGTCAGGCGGATACCGTCCGTGATACTTCCATATGGATCGGTTGGGGGATACTGATTGCCGGATCGATGTGATTCGATATGAACGGAAGGCGCGATCTGTCGAAGAAGTTGGACGCGCAACTGTACGCGCTGCATTCTGAAGCCAATACCGAACGAAGAGTAGAGATCGCCGCGGATGTCGGCAGGACGGTTCTCCTGCAACTCGGATGTCGTTGTATAATGAGTGCTGAACTGGCTTTCCCGGAATGTCGATTCTTCATCCACGAGGGGAAAGGGGAAGTGCATGAATCGCAATCCGCCTGCCAGGTGAAAGCTGCCCATTCGCGCAGCAGCAAGGCTCTCGAGAGTCAACGTCCCATTGTAGCCAACACCAGCGCTCACGGCGCCTCCGATCCCCAGACTCCCATGCTGAAGCAACGCTGGCCACCAATCGTATTCCAGACTGAGCAGCGTATGTCCACCAACGTATGAATCGGTGCGAATCAGTACCTGATCAAATGCCATATGGAGTCCGCTTTGGGGCACACTTTCGGTGCTGTCTCGCGTGAGCACGTAAGGAAAGACGGGGTCTTCTACGGACAGCAGGTCCTCCGTCGATCCCAGTCCGAGCTGGCGCATCGCTTCCGGCGGGAGCGTCTGCTCAAAATTCATGACCTGGAAGAGTGGGTGCTCTCCAAATTCCGCGCGATATCCTGCGCGGTAGTGAAGCTCTGCCGTAGATTTTGAACTGAGTCCAGAAGTGCTGGACACCATTCCTGCGACAGCCCCGACGCTAAGAGCAGACACAATCAATCTCACAGCGCTCCATTCCTCTGTAAGCGATGGATCCAATGCCACTGCTGCCACTCCCGCGATCCAGTACAACCCGGTTTCTGATTTCCCGGGTATCGGAAGCAGGATCTTATTTACTTGCTCGTGGGGTATCCCCAGGAGCTTTGCGTTGATTTCATCTGCGCGAAAGACACCCTCATCCTGCCAGACTATCAGCTTCTCCGCAGTAGCTGCAACGATCCTTCCATATATCCACTCCCCTCGATCAAGTTCAATTGCAACCCTGGGGTTGTTGTCTGACAGACGCCGTCTGTCCCAACTGAATCCAGCGCCATCCTGTGCGTGCAGCGGGATGCAGAGGAGCATAACGAACGCAATGATGGACGTAGTACGGAGCATGAACGGAAATATACGTTTTGGAAGCAGACCGATTCCTTCAATGGACACAAGTCCATAGTAATCATTCCCATATCACCATGCTTGAATTATGCACTTCCTGCATAATTCTGCTTTGCTGATGCGTAGTGGAATTGGTTCTTTCTGGATTAGATACTACCATTCATATACTTGCTCGTTTATTTGTATTCAAGTGGAGGGTTGCCATGAAACAGAGTACCATCCTGCAGACGGTTCTGTGCGTGATGTGTATGTTGATGCTGCCTGTTGCAGCATCGGCGATGTTGGGGAATGATGAGACGAGGGCTGATTCCCTGAAGAAGACAGATGTCGAAAATGCCGTACAGACTCCGGTCGGAACGGCGGCCGCGGTGGAGTTGGACTTCAAACGCGTCAGCGTAATCTGGCCGATGGTCGAACTGTACTTCAATGTCCGCTGCAACGGGACACTCCAGAACAATATCCCGAAATCCTCTTTCAAGGTCGTCGAAGACAATCTGGAGGTGCCGGATTTTACGCTCTCATGCCCGGATACATCCGTCCGCTGTCCCATGTCGACCGCGATTGTGCTGGATGCCAGCGGCAGTATGTCCGGTGCCGGGAATGCAGGCACGAAGGCTGCGGGCAGGGCGTTCATCGATCGTATGGACGGCGTGCTCGACGAGGCTACTATCATTTGGTTCAATACGACAGTGAACATTGCCCAGCAGATGACCACGCTAAAACCACTGCTGCTCTCGGCGGTGGATGGTCTGCCCGCGGGTGGCGGGACAGCGGTGTGGGACGGTGCCTATGCCGGCGTTATTGAGATTATCAATAACGGGGTGAACCAGTGTCGGAGTGTTGTTGTGCTGACTGATGGGGCGGACAACCAGTCCACAAGAACACCGGACGAAATCATCAGGCTTGCATCCAGGAATCACATCCGGGTGTTCACCGTGGCACTGACCCAGTTCATGGATACATCCGATCTCCAGAGGATTGCACAGGAGACAGGGGGACGCTTTTATCAGACATCCGACCCGGGAGACCTCACCGCAATGTTCGAGGAGATATGCACAATCATTTTCGAGGGTTTTCACGAGTGCGTGATTACGTATGAGAGGGATTGTGCGGACGGCGCAACACATTCCACCCACCTGTCGGTGGACGGTGTCTGTGGCGGCTCCGATGCCAGACTCAGAGAATACCAGGCGCCGATGGATACGACGACGTTCGAGACTATTCCCATCAGGCTGGATCATGTAGTGGGGGCGCAGCAGTCATCTGTCCTCGTGCCGCTTCGCATAGATCAGCTGCCATCAAATCCTCTGCATCCTGTGGAGTTCACGGTGGATTATGATTCCAGCAAACTCACGTTCAATGGCTTCCGTACCGATGGCTACCTGCTTGATGGAAAAATGGTGGTGGAAACGCGCCACGGAAACAGGGTGCTGCTCCATCTTTTTGTCCCGGTTGAACTCCCCATGTCCGGCGTCCTCGGCGCATTGAGTTTCACCACTGCAGCAGTGACGCAGGAAGTGACGACGGATGTCACGCTTTCCGATATAGATTTTTCCATGGGCTGTATCAAGGGAATCCCTATCTCCGGTTCCGTACGCATCATGTTGGGAGCAGGACCATATATCGAGTACAGCGGTTCGACCGAGTTGTGCGAAGGCGAGACAAGGCAGCTCACCGCACCGGATGGCTATGCAGGATACCTGTGGTCAACCAGCGAAACCACGCGCTCTATCACTGTCAGCACAACCGGGGATTACTGGGTGGAAGTGACCGATGCACAGGGCAAGAAGGATACCTCGAATACGGTATCCATCATCGTGTACCCCATTCCGCAGCCGGATATCTACAGCGCTTCAGGGGGATATCAGTTCTGTGCAGGGGATTCGCTGCTGCTTGAGGTCGCCGGGGGACCGTTCGCATCGTATCGCTGGTCAAACGGAAAGATGACGCAGAGCATACTTGTCGCGGAGTCAGGCAGCTACTTTGTTACCGTCACAGGCGCTGGCGGCTGCCGTGCGGTTTCCGATACTATTACTATTGAGGGACTGGAAGAACCCCACCCGGTGATTTCGTATACCGGCAGTCTCCCGATCTGTGAGGGTGATACCGTTGTGCTCGACGCCGGAGCGTTTGCAGCGTACCGCTGGTCGAATAACGCTCAATCACGCATGATTACCGTGACGCAGGAAGGCAGTTATTTTGCACGGGTATGGACACAGGAAGGTTGTCTTGGACTCACCGATACCGTGCAGGTACGGGTGGAAGAGCGTCCCCCGAAACCTGTGATCGAACAATACGGTCCCGTACTTGTTTCATCCAAAGCGGTACGGTATCAGTGGATAAAAGATGGCAGATGGCTTTCCGGCAAGACCAATCAGTACCTTGACGAGCTGGAAGTAGGCGTGTACCAGGTGCTCGTGCAGGGACCCAATGGCTGTTCCTCAATCTCCGATCCGTTCGAAATCAAATCCCTCGGTATCGACCGTCCCGCCTACATTACCGCGCTCGATGTGTATCCCGATCCCAATAATGGCTTTGTGCATGTTGCGATCACTTCGGAAAAAGCCGTGCAATGGACGCTCACGGTGAGCAACCTGCTGGGCGAGCAGCTTTACGAGCATCGACAGTCTCAGCCTTCCACACAGCTGCAGCAGCAAATCGACATGAGTAGTTTCGTGCCGGGCATGTATCTCCTGCGTGTGCAGAGCGGAGAAGACAGCTGGACACGACGCATCATGCGGCAGTAGCAACTTTTACAACAGAAAACCCCCGGACCCTGACGCAGTGCGTGAAGGATCCGGGGGTTTGCCGGGTTTGCTGAGGAACCGTCTGCGCGCTCAGTGCGTCCCGGCTATGGAGAGAGAAGGGTGCTGCGTTTCAATGATTTCAATGTCTGCGCCGTCGAAGCGGAGCATGGGGATGCGTCCCGTGCGTATCATGTATTCCTCCACCTCTTTCCATCGCTGACATGAACGCTGAACGTCTTCCAGCGTCTGTCCTTCGCGTACGTTCCGTGCTCTGGCGAGTTTCTCCGCGACTTCCTCTTCCAACGTCCCCGGCAGAATGACGAGTGCCAGATTGCGGTGTCCCGCATCGCGCATCTGCAGCGCAGCTTCCTTCACCTGCTCCCAGATATCCTCATGCATGGGCAGGGTGTTGTAGTCAAGGGAGGGACCCGCGAGGTGATAGGTCTCAAACATTTCGGGAATGACCTGAACGTAAAAGCGTATGCTCCCGTCCTCCTGGATCCACCCACGGTGAATACCCTCAGGGATGCGGGCGTCACCGTATGCAATCTTCGGTCCCGTCGGAAACGTCCGGTACAGCTTCCCCCTCGCTGCAACGTCGAACGGCGCGTCCGGCGCGGGACGAGACCAGATGTTTACAGTGCTGTTGTATTTGAACACGACGATGGCATAATCGTCATGCGCGGGAGGTGCCTGCGCGTTCACTTCTGGGGTGAACAACGCAAGCAGCAGGACAATGGGAATGAGTGTTGCAGGGGCGTGGAAAAGGCGTTTCATGGGGTCCTCCTTCTGCCGTCGTTCCAGGATCGCAGCATGACGCATGACTTCCATGCTTCAGCGGTGCGTTAATTATTATCCTGGTAACAATGGTGTTTCGAGAGGCGCCTTCTCTGGTGAATGGGTTCTACATGTACAGTCGCAAGAACAATGCCAAGATGTGGAATCCCCGGATTCGGCCCGGAATCGGTAATCAGGAGCTTTTATCTCGTGAATGATCCTCACACACCCCAAAGATTATTCACACCCCTGTTTTCAGGGGTGGAAATATGCAGAAAGTGCATATTTCCCTGAAGTCATGGATTACCAGATATGAAAGGGAAGTGTGCGGATGTCATATCCCGAATCCCTGTTTTGTTACAGCGCTAAAGCCACCTGTAAGCCTGCAGGAGTACCTTATGCCTCTATGCCATAGCGGGTATAAAATGCGTCTCTGATATAAAATTATACTGGAACAGGTATAATATATTGTAAATCCCTTGCTATTATACCCGAAATGATATATTATTGTACGTGCACTTACAGGAAAGCCAATGACATTGCGAGAATATGTAAAAGCGCAGCGAAAACGGTACGGACTTACGCAGGTCGAAGCTGCGAGGAAGGCCGGGGTGGGACTGCGATTTGTCAGGGATCTCGAGCAGGGGAAGGAGAGTCTTCAGATGGACAAGGTGAATCAGCTGCTCGAGCTTTTCGGCGCGGAACTGGGTCCCGTTCCATTGCGCAGGGAGATGATGGATGCGGATACCTCGCTCATGCAGTCGCGTGCGGAACGGCTGGGATGACAGCCGTCGCTTTTGACCTTCCACATGGACGGAAATATTGCGATATTTCGCACTGATTCTTCCTGTTGAAGAATTCTGGCTGAATTGCACACGAAATCGCTCTCATGCTTCCTTACAAACATCTTCGTATCGGTATTCTTCTGACCGCGCTTCTGCTGCAGACGGCGGGACCGTTGCTTTTCCTCCAGCTGCAGCTCCTGCAGGTGCGACGCGAAGTCAAGCATGCCATCATGCGGGGACTCCCCGACGCCGACCTCGTGCAGGTTTTGATTCGTGACGATGGCCGGCGTGTCGATGGCCGCGCCGTCGAATGGGAGCATGATCGCGAGTTTCGCTGCGACGGGGTGATGTACGATGTTGTTCGCTCGGCAAGCGAAGGGGATATGACGCGGTATTTCTGTGTGCGCGATGATGAGGAAACTGCGGTGTTCGCACAGCTCGATCAGCTTTCGCATGAAGAAAGCAGCAGCAATCCCGCCCGGCAGGGCAGCCGTGAACGCGTGCTGCATCAGCTGCTCACACCTTTTCTGCAGTCACCCGCAGCCTCGCTGCGGTCCCCCGAGCACTCGGCGACTTATGCGCAGTTGCATTCCCGCATGACAATTTCCCGACCCCAACTCCCTCCCGATCCCCCTCCAAGAGGCTGATCCTCTCACATCTTTTCAGGGAGCAGCGACGTGGTGCCGGATGGTATCGCGCGTCGCCTGCTGCTTTCCATGATCATTATTTCATTACGAGGATCAGCAAGAATGAAGTATTTGCTCTTATTCACGGTGCTGTCTTTCGTCGCTCCGGCGGCGATGGGACAGACACTTACCATTATCGACGAAGAGACCGGAAACCCGGTGGTCGGTGTGGCTGCAACGTCCCGCGATCCGGTCGCGCGTGCGCGAAGCGACGTGCACGGACAGCTCGATCTCTCCAGGTTCCGCGGCAGCAAGGCTATCACTTTCAGACGTCTGGGATATCAGGCGGTGGAGCGCAGCTATGCATCCTTCGGCGCGGAGCCCACCCTCAACATGCGCGAGACACTGTTTCACACTGATGAGGTCGTCGTTTCGGCCACGCGATGGAGACAGACCAAGCGTGAGGTGCCGGAACGCACTGTCACCATCTATCCCCGCGACATGTATCTCGAGAACCCCCAGACAGCGGCGGATCTGCTGACACTTTCAGGTGAGGTGTACGTGCAGAAAAGCCAGATGGGAGGTGGATCGCCCATGCTGCGCGGCTTCGCCACCAACCGTGTGCTGATTACCGTCGACGGCGTGCGTATGAACACCGCCATCTTCCGCAGCGGGAATCTGCAGAATGTCATATCACTGGATCCCAACGCGATTGAACGCACGGAAGTGCTGTTCGGTCCCGGTTCTGTGATGTACGGCAGCGACGCCATCGGCGGCGTCATGAGCTTCACCACGCGTGAAGCGCGCTATGCGGACAACGGCAGTATGCTGCTTGCGGGACACGCCATGCTGCGCGGGTCAAGCGCGAACGCGGAGAAGACAGGACATGTAGACGTCAACCTCGGCTGGCACAACCTGGCGCTGCTCACCAGCGTCAGCTATGCTGACTACGGCGATCTGCGCATGGGCAGCGACGGTCCGGACGAATATCTGCGTACACGGTATGTGGAACAGGGTCCCGCCGGCGACATGCTCGTTGCCAACGATGATCCCGAGTTGCAGGTGCCGACCGGTTACGGTCAGCTGAACTTTATGCAGAAAGTGCATATTCGTCCTTCAACCGACTGGGACCTGAGTTACGGACTGCAATACTCACGCAGCACGGATTACGCGCGCTACGACAGGCTGCAGCGTCCGAAGGGTGACGGACTCCGTTCTGCCGAATGGTACTACGGTCCCCAGCGCTGGACCATGCACTCGCTGCATGTGCTGCACAACGCTGCGACGGCCGCGTACGATCATCTGCGCATTACGCTGGCGGGACAATTTTTCGAGGAGAGTCGGCACGATCGTGATTTCGGGAAAGTGACGCTCTACAATCGCACCGAGCAGGTGGATGCCTGGTCGGCGAACGTGGATGCCGAGCTTGCACTGACTACCCGGCAGCGGCTCAGCTACGGAGTGGAAGCGATTTACAACGAGGTGCATTCCAGTGGAACGGACCTGGACATCAGCACCGGGGAGACGATACCCGGCGCATCGCGCTATCCCGACGGCAGCACCTGGTCGTCCCTCGGCGCCTATGCACACTACCGGAATACGCTCAGTGATGCTCTCACGCTGCAGGCCGGCCTCCGCTATTCGGCCGTGGCGCTCGACGCAACATTCGACAACGCTTTCTATGACTTCCCCTTCTCCGCACTGCGCATGCGGAATAATGCCCTCAACGGCAGCCTTGGTGCTGTGTTTGCAGTAAGCACCAGTACGCTGCTGTCCACACAGGTTTCCACCGGTTTCCGTGCACCGAATGTGGACGATGCCGCCAAGGTGTTTGATTCCTCCCCGGGATCCGTCGTCATTCCGAATCCAGACCTGGGTCCCGAATACGCGACCAGCGTCGAGGCGAGTATCGACCAGCAGGTGGACGGCATCCTTCGCCTGCAGCTTACAGGATACTACACCTGGCTGCGTGACGCTCTCGTGCGCCGCAACTCCACGCTCAACGAACAGGACAGCATCATGTACGACGGTACGCTCAGCCAGGTGCAGAGCGTGCAGAATGCGGCGGAAGCCTGGGTTGAGGGAATACAGGCCTCGGTGGAGGTGCATTTCGGAAAAGGCCTGCGCCTGCTTTCGCATTTCAACTGGCAGGAGGGTGAGGAGCAGCTCGACGACGGCAGCACCGCGCCGCTGCGTCACGCCGCACCCTGGTTCGGGACGACCACGCTCAGCTACCGGCTGCGCAGTCTCGAACTCGCACTCTCCATTCAGTACAACGGGGAAGTGGCCTACGAAGACCTCGGCACGCACGTGGTGTCAGGGACGGAGTATCTCTACGCGACGGACGGTGAAGGACGACCGTACAGTCCTTCATGGACCATCATCAACCTCAAGGCACAATACCGCCTGACCGATCTCGTGACCCTGCATGCCGGTGTCGAGAATATCGCCGACCTCCGCTACCGCCCGTATTCCTCGGGCATCTCAGCTCCGGGACGCAATTTCATCGGTTCGGTCACACTCGATTTCTAGTATATTCCCACCCGTTCGCCCCATCACCGGGAGGCGCCGCCCAGGCGTCTCCCGGTTGTTTTTAAATTTCATAGCAAGAAGTCACGGCGCCTGTATGTTCGCACTTTCGCACGTATGCACACAGGCGGGTTCTACTTTCGTTTCAGCGTCACGTATGAATTGTTTTCCTTCCCCTCCTTATCGGTGTACTCGAGCTTAATTTTCATCACATCAGGTTCAGGGAATTCGAAGGAGTGGTCAATGGATATGGTGCCGTCTTCGAACGTACGCTCTCCTTTGAGTTCCAGATACCTGCCATTGTCCCGCCAGTTCCCGCGGGCTTCCATCATCTGTGCCTGGTTTGAGGCCTCGTACATCACAAAACACTGCAGACCCCTGCTCCATCCTATGAGCGCGCGCGTTTGGTATCGTGTTGCATTATCGATAACCAGCTTGAAATCCAGCTGAATCACATTGCTGTCAAGTATGAACGTCCCTTCTGTTTTTGTCGGAATTTTCGCAGTGAAACCGTTTTCGTGGTTTTGCTCGAGAGTCCCGTCCCACACTCCGGTGAATTGCTGGAGATTCTCTTTCAGATTGTCTGGTACTTCTCCCGGCTGCGCGTGGAGGCAGCAGGGAAGCGCAGCGAAAATCAGCAGCAGAGACATTGCTAAATGTTTCATCATGAACTCCTCGGAATTGTGTGATCGTCAGTTCCTGTGCAGCTGAATCGTCTGCGTTACCAGATCCTCTCCGCCCAGTTTCATCACAATCTTGTACTGCAGCGCCCCCTCGTTCTGCATATGCATCACCGTTGTACCGGTGAGTTCTTTGCTCTCGTAAATTATTGGTGTCAGGACCAGTTCTATTGGTCCGTTTGCAGTTACCGGCACAGGGCCGGCGGAGTGTGTCACTTCACCACGGCCCGAAGTCCCGAACATTATTACCTGATTCGTTAAGGCAGACCATGAGTACACCTCTATCGCGTTGACAACATAGTTGCCCATCACCATTTTCAGTGTACAGATCACGGAGGTCGTATCAAGAAGGGGTTCGAAATCATACGTCATCGGAATATCCATCTCCATCCCGCCTGGCCGTTGCATATGCATGCTCCCTTCCCATGATCCCAGCAGCGATGCAAACAGCGTGTTCACGGCTTCGGGTCGCGGGGCCTCCTGTGCATTCCCCTGCAGGCCTGGCAGCATGAGCACAAGCACAAACAGGGGAGCGATCAATTTTTTCATGATGCTCTCCGTGGATGGGTAATATGATGAAGACGGCGCTGGCCGTCGGACTGAGCTTTGTGGAGAGGGGAGAGTCGACTACTTCTGAATAACGATAATATTATCCGAATAGTCAATAGGTGGCAACCCCCGATTCTGTCTGGGTGGTACCGCCTATCAGGAGGGAAGCAGAGAGGGAATGTCGTAAAAAGGAAGAATGCCTGGCAGATCGGGGCGGCGCGTTGTCAAGCTGGAGTCCGGCAACCTTGCATCTCACCGCCTCCCGCAGGTCACTTTTTTCGCCCCATGTCGTCGATTTCTCGAGGGTAAAAGCGGGCTGTTTTTGCGAATTTCAGGGGTGGAAGGGATTCCATGAATTATTACAACATGGAGCTGCGTGTTAATAGCGAAAAAAACACTTGCTTTTAGTGAATCGCATCCCTATACTCTGCTCGAAGTCAAAATCACATTCTTTTTCACGCATCTGCGATCTCACCCGCTGCTACGGCAGCAGGAGGTTATGGGTTTGATTGACAAGGCTCTTCTTTTCCTCGCAAAGAAAGTGAATCAGTATTTCGATGCTGAGTATGGTCCTGTGACCGAAGACCGGTTGACGGTCGGGAACATCACGAAGTACGTCGAGAGCGATGGCGGAAACGATGAGGACGGTACGCATGCATTGCTGACGCTGGTCAACCTTGAAGAGGACAGGATGGCGAAGAACCCGGAGAATTTCCATAGGACGGTGGATGGTATCGTGTATCGAAATCCAAAAATCCTCCTCAACGTTTACGCGCTGTTCACTGCCATTGGAAATACGTACACGACTTCGCTGGAGACAATCAGCCTCATCATCAGATGCTTTCAAGGCTCGCATGTTTTCGAGAGTTCGACGGAGCCCGACCTCGATGCGAGCCTTGAAAAACTTTCGCTTGAACTTTGCACGCTCAATTTTGAGCAGGTCAATCATTTATGGAGCACGCTGGGCGGAAAGTATCTGCCTTCCGTGCTGTACAAGGTCCGCGTCGTGGGTATCGAGGATACAGGACGCGATGTCGAGGGTGATCTCATTCGTGAAGTGGTGCTGCGTGACAGGGTAACACAACCGAAATGAGAAAGAAGCAGTGATCTCTATCGCCTGGAGACGCTGCTGTGGCCCGATCGTCTGAAATAGTGAATGAGTGTAACAGGTAGGTATCATGAGGTACACCGATCTGTGCAGTATAGAAATACTGCACGATTACCATGCTGATGGCAGGGCGCGGGACTGCATGCTGTTTCCGACGGCGGAATGCCTTGCCCGGCTCGCGGGCAGCGGACTGCTGACGAAGCAGCACGGGAACATCTTCTACGTGCTTGCCCCGACGGAAGACGATAGTTTTCCTTTCCTCCCTATTCCATCCAACATCGATTTTACGTTTCGGCTGCAGACGCTGGCTTCGCGTTTCTATGCGATGAGCAATCTGCCGCTGGATCCGCGTGGACGCAAACGATATCTCTTCGGCAACCGCCTTGGTACCGAACTTGGCGGCAAGGCGTACCTGCATCCGTCCCAGCCGCTGTTCAATGCCGCCAGCGATTATCCCGTCGGCAGCTTCGTCCGTGACGGTGCCGATCTCTGCTATGAGAGCCTCGTGGATCTTTCCGCATCGACACCGCAGAACCAGCTGTCGGAAACGGGGAGCTGGCGTGAGGTCGGGACGGTGTGTTATGCCGTGGAAGAAAACCAGTGCCTGTTTACCGGACCGGAATTCCTCGTCGACGTGCAGCCCGCAGCCGATGTGGTGACCGTGGAACTGTTCGCGCTTGATGCGGGAACGGGTCTCTACGATCGCAGCGTGTTCCTCGAGAGCACGCGTCACGAAGCGCCGGTATCCCGGCAGCGCGTTTCCCTCCAGCATGTTCCCGAAGGCGTCTACCGTATTTCTGTCAATGCCGTCGAGGAAATGATCTGCCTGCGACCCGACGACGACTGGTATGATGCCATCGGTTTTGTGCGTATCGCGGAAGGGGATGCAATTCCCTCCACGCACAGACTGCTGCACAACGACGGCACTTTTGCGCACCCGCGATTCACCATTCGCATTGCGCCGCTGAGCGTGCTCTGGCAGTACCGCGCAAAAACCGAACGCGTGAAAAACGTGCTCGACAGCAGCGGCAGCATCAGCTTCACGTCGCCTGAGTCCGGCATTTTCCGCAGCACACTCCCGCAGCCGCTGCGTGAAACAGCCTACGGCAGCATTGTGATCGAATTCAACGACACCAATCCTGTCGACCCGCTCAAGACCATCCAGATTGAAAACATGGAAGTACCCGGACTCCGCGACCGGGGCAGTGCCATGCAGAACGGCACATCCTATATCACTAGTCAAGTCACTCTCAATTACTAACAACAGTGTGGTGCCATGGCAACATCGTATAAGACCCCGGGCGTGTACATAGAGGAAATTCCCAAGCTACCGCCATCCATCGCGCAAGTGGAAACCGCCATTCCGGCCTTTGTCGGCTATACCGAGATCGCGGTCAAAAACGGCGAAAGCCTCACCCTGAAACCGACACGTATCAGTTCACTCCTGGAGTTCGAAGAGTACTTCGGCGGAGAACATGTTCCGGCGTCCGTAACTGTGGTGGTGGACGATGCCAACAATTACGCTGTTGACAGCGTCACCCTCGCGAATTCAGAACGTTTTTATCTCTACGACAGCATGCGGCTCTTCTTCGATAACGGGGGTGGAGACTGCTACATCGTCTCCGTCGGCAACTTCGACAATGCACCTGAACTGGACGGTGCGAATTCGAGTATGCTTGACGGACTCCGTGCACTGGAGAAAGAGGATGAACCGACAATCCTGCTGTTCCCGGATGCGTGCAACATTTCGGTGGACGATCCGACGGATACCGACCTGTACTCGCTGCAGCAGCAGGCACTCGCGCAATGCGCGAAACTGCAGGACCGCGTTGCCGTCTTCGATCTGCATGAACATACCATTGACGATCACGACCAGGCAGTCGCTTCATTCCGAAACAACATCGGCATCAACAGCCTCAAGTATGGTGCCGCCTACACACCCTGGCTCATTACGTCATATCCGCGTACGGTGGATTTCCCGATGTTCCGCACCGGTGTGACGCGGCTGAGTGACAGCGGCGCGGTGGATCTCGGAAGCATCACCTCCGACAGCACGCTGAATGCACTCGTGACCACGTTCAACAGCGCCGAAGCGGAATCTGCCGCGGTCGAAGCCGTTATCACGAACATTCGCTCGGCGGATGCGACGGACGGCTCACTCGGTGGCGGCACGACGCTGCCGACAATGAAAGACAAGTTCATGCAGATGAAACTGCAGGTGGATGCATCGGGTGATGAGACCGCGGCAACGGCGAATCTCAACATCCTTCTCAATTTCTGCAGACTCGCACTGCTCGATTTTCAATCCCTTCTCGGCACGCTGACCACCGCGAACATGCTCAACGATCTCGCGACGTATGCGAAATCGAACACGCTCTGGCGCGGCGCGGCTACGGCCATGATCGGACTCGATCGCAATGCCGACGTGGATGCCCTGAGCACTATCGGGGACGTCAATACTGCCTACAGCGGCATCGACCTCACCTGGCTCGGGGCAGCTGCTCCAGCTTCGGTAACTGCCACGGGCACGGATTACGGTGACCCCGGCACGGCATCGGAAGTGCCCGGTATCGCGCGCATGATCGCACTCGACCTGCAGTCGGCGTTCAATATGCTCTCCGCATTCGCGGATGCGCTGCGCGAGGCCGCGAGTGAGTATCAGACCAGCGCGCAGGAAGCGCTGTATGAGAAACACAGCATCATCGGCAACATCGTCAGCGCCATTGAGCGCGAATGGAGCAAGCTGCCGCCCAGCGGTGCCGTTGCGGGGATTTACGCCCGTGTCGATGGTACGCGCGGTGTATGGAAAGCACCGGCCAACGAGAGCATCGCTTCCGTCTCGGGTCCGCTAGCCCGCATCACGCATGAAGAGCAGGCCTCATTGAACGTGGATTCCGTGGCTGGAAAATCCATCAACGCCATACGGAATTTCACCGGACGTGGTACGCTGGTCTGGGGTGCGCGCACGCTTAAGGGCAATGACAACGAGTGGCGCTATGTCAACGTCAGACGCTTTTTCAACATGGTGGAAGAGAGCACGAAAAACGCCACTGCCGGTTTCGTCTTCGAGCCCAATGACGCCAATACCTGGGTCAAGGTTCAGGCGATGATCGAGAACTTCCTGACCGTGCTCTGGCGACAGGGTGCACTGCAGGGTGCCAAGCCCGAGCATGCGTTCTACGTCTCGGTCGGACTCGGCAAGACCATGACGGCGCTCGACATTCTCGAAGGACGCATGATCGTGGAAATCGGCATGGCCGTTGTGCGTCCCGCCGAATTCATCATCCTGCGCTTCTCGCACAAGATGGCGGAATCCTGACCGCGCCGTACGCGCGCTCTGCCGGCGACCCGTTTCTCATGATGTCTCAAACCACACATACGGAAGTCTGATACCATGGCCAATTATCCTCTCCCCAAATTCCATTTCAGCATAGAATGGAGCGGAAGCAAGATCGGTTTCACCGAGGTCACGGGGCTCGACATGCAGGTCGAAGCCATCGAGTACCGTGAAGGCAGCTCCCCTGAATATTCGAAAATCAAGATGCCGGGACTGCAGAAGTACAGCAACATCACGCTCAAGCGTGGGACGTTCTCCGGTGACATCGATTTCTACAACTGGATGAAAACCGTGAGCCTCAATACCGTTGAGCGCCGCGATGTGACCATCAGTCTGCTCAACGAGAGCCACGAGCCCGTCATGACCTGGAAAGTGCGGAACGCCTTCCCGGTTAAAGTGCAGGCGAGCGACCTGAAATCCGATGGCAATGAGGTCGCCGTCGAGACGCTCGAGCTCGCGCATGAAGGATTGTCCATCGTCGATTAACAAGCGCAGCGGAGACCGGTATGGCGACGACAGGCAAGCCTGTTGCAGGCGGATACTATCCCCCCGTGGGCTTCCACTTCAAGGTGGAAGTGCTCGGCATCGGGAATGACAACGACTCCCGCTTCCAGAGTGTGAGTGGGCTCACACTTGAATTCGATGTCGAGAGCATCAAGGAAGGCGGCGAAAATCGCTACGAGCACAAGCTGCCGGGGCGGACAAAATACCCGGACCTCTCGCTCAAGCGCGGACTGCTCACGGATTCCTCCGTCATCGAATGGTGCACCGACGCATTGCAGAACCGGGAAATCAAACCCGCGATCCTGCGCATCAGCCTGCTGAACGAAAGCCATGAGCCGGTCATGAGCTGGAAACTGCACAATGCATGGCCGCGCAAGTGGAGCGTCTCCGATTTCAACGCGACGGACAATTCCATCGCCGTCGAAACCATCGACATATCCTATAACTACTTCGAAGTGGAGACCTGATGCCGCTGGAAATTCGTGAACTGCAGATCAAGGTGACAGTCAATCAACCCGGTCAGGGCGCAGACGGCGAAGACCGCACGGCTGCTTCAAAACAGAACGGTGAGGGCGCCTCTTCCCCCGAGCGCATCATCGCCGATGCTGTCGAACAGGTCATGCACATTCTTCGCAACAAGGAAGAACGCTGATGGCTGAAGGACAACTGGAAAAACTCAAAATCATCGCTTTCAAGGAAGCGGATTACAGTGATCCTCCCTCAGAGCAGGAAAGCTTCACCGCCATGCTCAATCCTGAAAACTACACCCTCGATTACAAGGTGGAGTACCAGGACGGACAGGGCCAGGGCACGAGCGCTTCGCAGCAGCGTTTCACTGTCAAGAAGCCGGAAGAGTTCGCCTTTGAATTGCTGATTGACAGTACCGGTGTGGCCGATGGCAATCCGCGTGATTCCATCGAAGACGATCTGACCGCGCTGCGTGATCTGCTGCTCAAGTATGAGGGTGACATTCACGAGCCCAGGCATTTTCAGGTCGTCTGGGGCAGCCTGCTGTTCAAGGGACGCTGCACGGGACTGAACATTGCCATGAAGCTGTTCAATCCCGACGGCAAACCGATTCGCGCAGTGTGCAAAGTCAGCTTCAAGGGCAGCGTCGAAGACAATCTCCGCACGGCCGAGGAGCGCAATGAATCGCCCGACCTCACGCATTACCATACGGTCAAGGAGGGTGAGACTCTGCCGATGCTCTGTTATCAGGTCTATGGACAGTCTCGCTATTACCTCCAGGTCGCACGACACAACCGCCTGGCGCAATTCCGGGCGCTGGTCCCCGGCACTGAAATCGCATTTCCTCCACTCGAAAAGAATACCCCGGTCTCATGAGTCCTCAGCGCGTCATAGCGAGTGGCGAAGCCAAGTCCGTCGCCACCTTTTCCATTCTCAGCAACGGAACCGCATTGCCCGCGAGTTTGAATGTGCTGTCCATCGTCGTCGATCGCGAGGTCAACCGTATTCCATCGGCGACCATTATGCTCCGCGACGGTGCGGCATCGGACGAAACCTTCACGGTGAGCAACGGCGAGGAATTCGTACCGGGCAGCGATATCGAAATACACGCAGGCTACCGCAACGATGAAGAGCGCGTCTTCAAGGGCATCGTCGTGCGGCACTCGGTCAAGGTGCGGAAAAACGTTTCCGTACTCATCATCGAATGCCGTCACGTCTGCGTGAACATGACCACGCGCATTGCCAACGCCTATTTCCACGAGGTGACGGACCATGATGTCGCGGATCAGCTTTTTTCAGCGCATGGCATTTCCGTCGAAACAGGTGGGGATACGGTCGATCATAAAGAACTCGTGCAGTACGATGCGACGGACTGGGACTTTTTGCTCTGCCGCGCCGAAGCAAATGGATGGTGGGTGATCCCGGATGATGATTCCGTGCGTTTCTCTCCGCCGGATTTTGAAGCCGATCCCGCTCTGAACCTGCAGTACGGAGCAACCATTCACGAGCTCGATCTGGAAATCGACGCCCGCCTGCAGTATCAGAAATACAAAACACTCGGCTGGGATCCCGCCACACAGGAAGTACTTTCGCAGGTCGAAGGTGAGGACCCCGGGGCTCCCCCGGCAGGCAATATCACTGTTGACACACTCTCGGAGAGTACTGCAAACGAGGCACTCGAATACCGGCACAGTCCCATACCGGAAACCGAACTGCAGTCGTGGGCCAATGCTGCGCGCATGCGCAATCGTCTCGGCAAGATTCGCGGCAGCGCGAAAACCGACGGTACAGCCGCCGTGCGTCCCGGAGATGTGGTCGAGATTCTCGGCGCCGGTGAGCGCTTTGAAGGAAAACTCATGATCACTGGTGTGCGGCATCAGATCGAGAAAGGGAACTGGCAGACTGTGCTGCAGGTGGGGATGTCCCCGGAGCGTTTCGCCGAACACTTTCGCGTGCATCAGCCCGCCGCCGCCGCGCTGCTTCCTCCCGTGCATGGACTGCAGATTGGCATCGTTACGAACCTGGAGGATCCTGACGGAGAGGATCGCATCCAGGTGCGTCTGCCGCTCGTGCAGTCCGCGGACGATGGGGCATGGATGCGGCTGGCAAGTCTCGATGCGGGTGATCAGCGCGGCATGGTGTTCAGGCCGGAGCTGGGAGACGAAGTGGTCGTGGGCTTTTTCAACAACGATCCTCGCCACGGTGTCGTCCTCGGCATGCTGCACAGCAGCAGTCATCCCGCACCGATCCAGGGCAGCAACGACAACCATGAAAAAGGATATGTCTCACGCAGTGACATCCGGATTCATGTGGATGACGATAAGAAGGTGCTGACACTGTCCACTCCAGGGGGACACGAGATTGTGATGGATGACGACGGGACGAGCATTACGATGAAAGACAGCAACGGTAACAGCATTGTGATGGACAGCAGCGGCATTACGATTGAAAGCGCGCAGGATATATCCATCACGGCGGGCGCGAATTTCAAGACTGAAGCGGGTTCGAATCTCGAGCTTTCGGGCGGAAGCAACAGCAAGGTCAGCGGCGGTGCCGCAGCGGAAATATCCTCCGGAGGAAACACCTCCGTCAAGGGTTCCATGGTGCAGATCAACTAACGAGGTCACAGATGGGTTTACCGGCAGCGAGAGTTGGAGATATGCATGTGTGTCCCCTGGTCAACGGGACGGTGCCGCATGTGGGGGGACCCGTGATCGTCGGGGCACCGACGGTTTTGATCGGTGGTGTGCCTGCAGCGCGTGTCGGCGATCCCTGCACCTGCGTGGGTCCACCAGACTCGATCGCGATGGGCTCGGCAACGGTGTTCATCGCGGGAATGCCCGCAGCGCGTGTCGGTGACACGACAGCGCACGGCGGAAGCATCATCCTCGGCAGTCCAAACGTCATGATAGGCTGATTCAGAAACAGGGTAAGAAAACAGATATGGGCACACGCAGCGACAGTTTTATCGGACGCGGTTGGAGTTTTGCTCCGGCTTTCGACATCCCTTCGGCTTCCGTGGTAATGGAAGAGGGAGTGGAGGATATCAGGCAGAGCCTGGAAATACTCCTTACCACCACACCGGGTGAACGCGTGATGCAGCCGAAGTACGGTTGTCATCTGGGTGAACTGCTGTTCGAAAGTCTTGACACGGGGATGAAGACCCTGATCATCGATCGCATTAAAACGTCCATTCTCTATTTCGAATCGCGCATCGAAGTCGAACGCATTGAGCTCGACGATTCGCGGCAGAATGAGGGCGTGGTTCTTGTCGAGATAGACTACGTGGTCAGTTCCACGAATTCGCGCTTCAACTTCGTGTATCCGTTCTACCGCAATGAAGGTACGGAACTGAATCTGCTCACCACCAATCATCCTCTGGCGAGATAACCTATGTCCGATTGCAGCAAAAACCGCACACCGCTCACACGATCCGGCAGCAGCCAGGATGGTCGAAGCATCGCTGCACTCTCGCCCTCCTCGGTCGAGATTATCGACAAGAGGCCTGAAGACTGGATGGTTTGGGCAGGACGCCTGGCGGAGCACCTGCGCTATTTCGACGCATCGAATCAGGCATCGGGAAGCATTGATGCGCTGTTTACGCGTGACCTCGTCGCCCGTCTCGCGGCCATCGCCACGCATCCCGCCTCGTCACTGCCCGCATTTTTCCGTGAACGATTGACCGTACTGATCGACACATCCACGACGGATGCAGATCTGATGTCTGCCTTCACCGAGTTGTTCGATGTCCTCTTTTCCTATCTGTCAATCGTCGACCGACACTACGTGCTGGCATTGCGGACATGCGATACGTTGCAGCGCAACATGGACACGGAAGATGAAGACGCCGTACTCGCACCGGTCGAGGAGTATGCGCGACAGCTCGAGAATCATATCCGACGCAGGTTGTTTTCCGTACTCCATGCGGCCGTGGGATATTTCAAATCCGCCACAGCGAACGGACTCCTCTCATCTGCGGCAGTGCCGCTTCCTCGTATCTTCCATGCACCATCGGAGTCGGCTTCACTTCAGGTACAGTCGGGGCTTTCGGAGCTGTGGTGGCAGGGGCTCGCTTCATTCTCAGCGTGGGAAGCCACGGTCGATCCGGATGACACGGTGCTCGGACTGCAGCCAGCCACGGTCGGTGAGGCTATCCCTCACGCGGCGCGTCATCATTTCTTCACCGGTCTGCTCGACGAAGTCACCGCCTCATCCGCGTACCTTGTTTCCCTCGCGCAGCGCAGCATTGACACCCTGCTGGCGAATTGGCCGTATCATCCTCCCCAGTACGCACTGTATCTCACCTGGCTGCAGCTGATGGAATACGCGCGTGAGGAAATGAACACCCTTCCCGCGCGGCATCTCGATTTTTATTACCGCCGCGTCCTGCGCATTGATCCAGCTCCCGCAATCGCCGATTCCGCATACCTGTCCCTGGAACTGTCCCGTGCTGCTGAAACTTTTCTGCTTCGCTCCGGATCCGCGTTCACAGCAGGGAAGGATGTCGATGGCAATGTCATCACCTATGAAACGGTCAAGGACGTCGTTCTCAATCACTCGGCGGTCGCAGCACTGAAATCACTCTACGTCGAAGGCAGCGGGAGCAGCAAGGGAATGTATGCCGCTCCGGTCGTGAACAGCGCGGATGGTGAAGGCGCCGAGATAACGACGGAGCTCGGCGAGTGGCATCCATTCCGTGTCGAAGGTGATGATGCATCCGGCACGGATAGCATTGCCATGTCCCGTGCCGACATCGGCTTTGCCATCTCATCGCGCTTTCTTCTTCTCAGTGAGGGCGACAGGACCATTCAACTCTACCTGCACTGTGACGATGTGAGCAGTATTCCCGCCGGTATTGGGTTCGATGCCTGGATCACCACGGAAAAGGAATGGCATGCCTGCGCGGTGACGGCAGCAGTGGCGACAGGAACGCCGTCCAGCGCTACGAAGCAGACCCTGCGTCTGACCGTATCGCTCGATAGCGCGGTGGAGGCAGTCATGCCATACGTGCAGGATGTGCATGGGCACGGTTTCGAGACCACGGATCCCGTGCTGAAAGTTCTGCTCAGGCAGGATAATGGGGAAGTGGATGCGTATGCGGGACTCGTCGGACAGCAACTATTGGATGTGGAACTCAGGGTGGGTGCGGGACATAACGGAAGCGCGTTTGCAGGCGCAGGACTCGCGACACTGGAGCTGCACAACGACTTCGGCCAATTGAATGCCGCGAAACCCTTCATGCCCTTCGGTGCGGAACCGACCGTGGGGAATGCGCTGTACATCGGCTGCGAAGAACTGGCGCGGAAAGACAATGCCGAGGTGCGGCTGGCACTGCAATGGAAAGACCTGCCGGAGAGTGCCGGCGATCTCGACTATGACTATTCCGCGTCAGCGGACTATCATTCCATTCCCTCGACGAATGGACCAAACAGTCCCGACGCCACACTCGCAAAGCTGGACAGCGGGAGGTGGACAAATGTGCTGGCCGGGGAGACGCTGATCGAAGACAGCGGGGGAACGCCGCTGATCGAACGCAGCTTCGAGATAACACTGCCGGGGAACGACGGCTTTTTCCTGCAGCCGAAACAGGATTACAGGCAGTACTCCGACAGTGCGAAACACGGCTTCCTGCGCCTCAGTCTCGATCAGGATTTCGGTCACCGCAACTACCGGAAATCGCTTGTCAATTATCTGCTGAAGAAGGGCAATAATCCCAACATCACGACAGCGGAACCCGCCGAACCCTATCAACCCGTACTCGCATCCCTTCGCCTCAGTTACACAGCAACTTGTGCGGCGGACATCCCGACCGCGGATGAGGCAAATACCGGCGCGCAGAATATGCAGTTTCTGCATATCGCGCCGTTCGGAGATGCACGTCCCGAGGCCGACAGCAGTGGTGCCGGGGTCCCTCTGCTCGCACCGATGGCGGTCAAGGACGGTTCGACGCTCCCATCACAGGGCGAATGGTATATCGGCTTTGAAAACCTGCAGCCCGGCGCATCACTCTCCATGCTTATCCAGGTGATGGAAGGCAGCGAGGATCCGCTCATCGACAAGCCTGACGCGCACGTGTCGTGGTGGTATCTCTCCGACAATGTGTGGAAGGAGCTTGATGACGAGATGCAGGACGGCACGCTGCAGTTGCTGCAGTCGGGACTTGTCGAATGTGCTATTCCGCGTGATGCCACGACGGACAATACGCTGCTGCCCACTGGCATGCTCTGGCTCAAGGCGAAAGTAGAATCCTATCCCGATGCCGTGTGTAAAATCCTTGGCGTGTACTGCAATGCCGCTGAAGCGCGGCGGGCGAGCACGACCAGCATTGCATCCGGGGGCGCAGTCATGCCCGCCGGCAGCATCGCGAAGCTTGTCACTCCGGATGCCGCGGTGAAAAAAGTGCAGCAACCCTACGCGAGTAGTGGTGGAAGGGGAGAGGAATCTGCCGATGCATATCGGCAGCGCGTGTCGGAGCGTCTGCGGCACAAGGACCGCGCCATCACGATCTGGGATTACGAGCGCCTGGTGCTCGAGGAATTTCCCGAGATCTACAAGGTGAAATGCCTCAACCACACGAAGATCACGGGAAGCGAAGGCGACGGCACGCTGCATTACAACGAGGTCGCTCCCGGGTACGTGACTATCATCACCGTCCCTGATCTGAAAAACCGCAACGACGGTGATCCGCTGCGTCCCTACACCAAGCTCAGCACACTCGAGCGCATCGCCGCATTTCTGACGGCGCGTACGTCATGTCATGTCACGCTGTGCACCGCGCAGCCGTTGTTCGAGGAAATTCAGCTGTCTGCAAAGGTCGTGCTGCGTCCGGGCTACACTGATCTCCTCTATTACGAAGAACAGCTTGCGCGTGAAATCACCGAGTTTCTCAGTCCCTGGGCCTTCGGCAATGGGAAGTCCATCGCGTTCGGTGGAGAAATGCATAAATCGGTGGTGATCGACTTTATCGAGGAACGGTCTTACGTCGATTATCTGACCGACGTGAAGATGTTTCATATCACGGATGATGCCGCGGCTTCCGGCGTAGACCGCGACATCATCACGGCCTCAACGGCGAGAAGCATCCTCGTGTCCGCCCATGCGGATGCACATGTCTTCGATGTCTCTCTCGCGCAACCCGAAGATGCCTTACATGAGCAATGCGATGAATGATGCGACGACCATAAAGAAACTGGCGGCACTCGGCGCGAGCGAAGACTATACGGCGCTTCGCAAAGAGGGCATCGATCTGATCGAACAGCTGGGGCGGGCATTGTGGACGGACTTCAACATCCATGATCCCGGTATCACGCTTCTCGAACTGCTCTGCTATGCGGAAACGGAGATCGGGTACAAGCTCGGTTTCTCCGTCGAAGACCTGCTCGCGCGGCATCCCGCTGCGCCACAGGATCCCGCGGATGATGCTGCCAGCCAGTGCTTTTACACGGCACGCGAAATCCTGACCTGCAATCCGTGGACGCCAGGCGATTTTCGCAAGCTCTGCATCGATCTCGAAGGCGTACGCAACGCCTGGCTGTTGTGCAAGGACTGCCGCTGCGGGGTACCGATCTATGCCAGTTGCAAAGACAGCGTACTGCAGTATGCGCGGACAGAGCACCCGGTGCGGATTCGCGGTTTCAATGATGTGCTGGTCGAGCTGGATGTCAACCAGGTGTACGGCGATCTGAACAGCGGGAAGGTCATCAGCAATCTGCAGTTCGCCTCCGCCGGCAGGTTCAGCAAGGCGACCATGGAGATGCGGTTTCCGCCGTATCACCGTGCCGAGGATGCCATTCCTGCCTTCGATGATCTCCTGCCTGCGGAAACCACCATTGAACAGGTGACTGCTTCGAGTATCGCAGCCAGTAAGAATCAGGTCGTCGATGTTCCTGAGACAGACCTGTACCGTGCGTTGCATCGCGTGCTTTACGCGACCCTCGTCGTGGAATATCGCATCGCGCCCGCTGCGCCCATTCAGCAGTTCACACTGACCGACGTTCCGTTGCGCGTGTGGTATCGCAGTGATGACGACCGGAGGTCCATCACCATCGCAGACCTGCGGCAGCTGCTCGAGGATACGGGAAGCGGTGGAGTCATTCCGCGCTATACGGCACAGCTCCGGGAAGCGGACAGCATCATGCATGATGTCACGGCAGCGGTGCATGCGCATCGCAATCTTGCGGAGGATTTCTGCAGCATCACTACCGTACCTGTCGAAGACATCGGCATCTGCGCCGACATCACCATGACCGGGGACGCGGACATTGAGGAAGTTCTTGGCGAAGCGTACCGGCAGATCAGCCAGTACTTCAATCCCCCTGTTCCGATGTACTCTCTTCGTGAGATGCTCGCGATGGGCGAAGTCACAGAGGATATTTTCAACGGTCCCGAACTCGATCATGGCTTCATCCGCAACGAAGAGCTGGATGCCTCCTCACTACGCAGTCATCTGTACGCTTCAGACGTGATCAATATCCTCATGGATATCGAAGGCGTTACCGCGGTCGCAAACCTCACACTGGTACGGTACGACGATGAGGGCACGCTGGTAGAATCGCAGCCCTGGGAGCTGGCGGTGACAGCGGGACATCTTCCACGCCTGTATATCCACGGGTCGAAAGTCCTGGTCTACAAGAACGAACTGCCTTTCCTTCCGGACCCGGACGAACTCAACGACGCGCTGCAGCTGCAGAATGGCAAGGACGCCACGGGTAAGCAGAGTCAGCAGGACAATGATTTTCCGGTTCCCACCGGCAGCTGGGTGGACAACAGTTCCATGCTCGCATTGCAGGAATCCCTGCCCGAGACCTACGGAATCAGCAGTGCAGGACTCCCGGAGCACGCGTCCGATGCGCGTCGCGGCAAAGCGAAACAGCTCCGCGCCTACCTGATGGTATTCGAACATGTTCTGTCGGTGTATCTCCGGCAGCTCAGCCATTTTCGTGACATGCTCACGATCGACGTACCACTTACCGCGGCTGGTGATCACCAGACCTATTTCCCGCAGGTACTGACGGATACGAGACTGAAGGGCGCGGGTGAAATCTACGACAGCATGTCTGATGTCCTGCTGCACTCGTTCCTCGAAACCCCGGCATCGGCCGTACAGCGACGCAATCTCTTCCTCGACCATCTGCTGGCGCGTTTTGCCGAGAGCTTTGCAGACTATGCGCTGATGCTGCACACCGCGATCGGCAGCGAGATGAAAACCGGTGAGCAGCTGATTGCGGACAAGGTGCATTTCCTCGAGCAGTTTTCCCTCATGTCACATGACCGCGGCAAGGCGTTCAACTACCGTAATGGTGGCAAAGGATGTGAGAGCGATGAGATTGCCGGACTCGAGCGGCGCATCCGCGTGCTGCTCGGATTGAAGGGGGAAAACAACATGGCGGACGACGCGGATAACGTGTTTGTGGTCGAGCATATCCTGCTGCGTCCGAGAAACGCGCCCTCCGCGCTGCTGCCCGACGGCGATCCGCTGCTCACGATCTGCATTCCGCCCGACTGCAGTTTCTGTGGTGAGCAGGACCCGTACTCGTTCCGCCTTACGATTGTGATCAACGGGGAAGGAGGATTCGCAAATTCGGGAATGGAATTCCGGCGTTTCGCCGAGCGCAGTATTCGCGAGGAGGTGCCCGCACATCTGGCTGTAAAAATCTGCTGGGTGTCGAAGGAGCAGCTTACGGCGTTTGAGTCCGTCTACTGCGCCTGGCTGAAAGAGTTGAGCAGGGAGGAAGTCAAGCCCCTGCAGCTGCATGCGCGACTGGTAGAGCTACTTGAGGAATTCGTGAAGCTGAAAAGCGTATACCCCACCGCGACACTGCATGACTGTGTAGACGGTGACGACGAGAACAGAATTTACTTGAATAATACGAGCATATAGAGCCGAGGAAGCATGTTACCAATCATTCCTACCCGCTATCCGGAGTTTGTCTCCGACCAGGTGCTGACGGCGACAAATCTCAATGACATGTTCGGTTACCTGGATCGACAGGTCCGCATGACACGCACCAACCTGATCGGTATTGGTATCGTGTGCGGACTCCATGTCCGGGTGTCCGATAGCGGTGATGCCATCACCATCACGAAAGGCTGCGGCGTGACATCCTCGGGCTACCTTGTCACCCTGCCGACAACGACGTATACCTTCTACAATGATGAGTTCACCGCCGAGCGTGAAGAGTATTATGACCGTTTCGTTGATCTGTCAACGAAGAAACAGCGTTTCCCACTCTGGGAACTGGCTGAGGCGGGGAGTACGGCGGCGAAAAAAGAACTGACCACGGAGTTCCTTGAAGACAAGGTTGTGCTCGTATTTGTCGAATTGCTTCAGCAGGGAAACAAGAACTGCGATCCCGACTCCTGTGACGACAAGGGGAGAACGGTCACGGTCACCTTCCGTCCCCTGCTCGTCGAGCGGAAAAACGCCGACGCGCTGCTCGGAGGAGAGGCCTCTGAGGGCTTTTCACGCACGGGTTTCCGCTGTGCGGAATGGCCGCAGCTGCGTATGCCGAGGTACGACGTACCCGCAACCTCGCTGCCTGACACCGCAAAGATCCTGCAGCAGTTCCTGCGTCCCCTGGGCAGTGGTTTCCTCTCGGATATACAGACGACGTTTTCCCAGGCCTATGCCGCCATGCAGCTGCTGGTGAATGACATTCTGCCCTCGAATCCTTTTCAGTCACTGAAAAGCGATTACGCCTTTCTCAACGATGGCAGCATTCGCGTCGATCAGCTCATCCACGCACAGTACTACTACGATCATTTCAGCGATCTGCTGCAGGCGTATGACGAGCTGCGTGATGTATGCAACGATGCGCTGGCCGTGTGCTGTCCCGATGAAGAAGCCTTCCCACGGCATCTCCTTCTCGGACGCGCCACGGGTGCGGATTCGAAATACCGGCACCGCTTCATTCCTTCACCCGCAGTCTGCTGTGGCGGGAACGCCTCCGATCGGCTGCGCATGCTGCTCCTGCGTCTCGCGCGCCTCGTCCGTCAATTGCAGCTCCCGGTCCAGCTTCAGGAACGCAGGCGGAAGCGTCTGCCGATCCGTTACACACCGAGTACGCTGGGACCCGAAGCGCTTTCCGTGAAAGCCATCCCGTACTACTACGACGTACTGGCGGGCTCTCCGGCACTGTACGAACTGTGGAATGAGCAGAAGCTGCGTATCGGAACGGGCAAGACGAACCTCTCATATCATGCATCGCTGTATAACAGCAGCGACGACTGGGTGCGCACACCTCTGCAGTTCGACCTCGAACCCTACAACTTCCTCCGCGTGGAAGGACATATCGGCACGCACTGGCGTTCGGCGCTTGGCGAACTTCTGGCGCTCAAGGCCCGCAACCGTCTCCCGGTAGACGTGGTAGCGATGAACGGGGATTTTGCAACGCTTGCCGCCATGCTGCGAGACAGTCTGCGCGATATGAGCCGGTCGCTGAAAGAACGTCCCGAAGACTGGAAGGAAATCATCTGTCTCTTCGGCGACCTTGAGACGCAATACGACGCACAGGTGGCCGAGCTGCGCTGCAGCCTCGGCACGGTTATGCGCTTTCTGCATGAAATGCCGATTCAGCAGTTGCCTGACAGTATCGGACAGAGTACAAAGCTCGCTTCGAGGCTGGTGAAGGATTTCGATTCGACGTATCAGGTTCGGGAGCAGAGCTACGGTGCGGTATTCAGCGCCTGGTATCCACGGGTGAAGGACCAGCCGTACAGCTCGATGATGCAGCTCGGCTTCACCGCGTCTTTCAATGAGAGTGCATTTACGGCTGCTCCCACCTGGCAGTACCCGCTCCTGTTGATGTACCGGCTGGAAAAGATTTACGAGGCGCTGCCGGAAGAGATGCTGCAGCTGCAGCTCACGGATGTCACGTTGCGCATGCGTGACGCTGCTGGTCTTGCCACAGTATTATTGCGGCTGGCGGGTTTTGCCAATGACGACAATGCGGCGATCGCTGAAGAGTATCGTCTGCATCTGGATGCAGTGATCAGGCTCTGCAAAGCGGGATTGCTGCGCGAACTCTATGCTTCTCTCATCGAGCGCTTCAAGCGCTACATGCAGAGTCAGACCTTTGCCATGTACGCGTACATGCACAGCGGCATACAGCACAAGGCAGGCGTGCCCATGGGCGGTACGTTTGTTATCGTGTATCACCAGAAAGGCCGGGCGCGGCAAAGCGTGACCATCGGGGAAGCGGCAAACACGATTACTGCCGAGGCCCGGGAAGAACCAACGACGGCAAGCGCAAACGACAGTGCTGAACGAATTCTCGGCGAAGTCGCTGTTGAGTCCTTCACAGAACATAGTTCAGGTATGCGGCGCGTGGGCAGCACGGAATCCATCGCCCGCGGTATTTCCTCCTCGCGACACATCAGTGATCTGCTGCTTCGAGAGGTCGCTGAACGTGCAAAAGAAGACAGCATCACCGATAAGGAAATGCTGGAGCTTGTAGCGGAGATCCCCGACGGAACCGTCATCGCGGACTTCTATCTGCCTTACATCTGTGCGTCGAGCTGTCCACCGATCAATTTCATCTGCCTCGGTTCCGATGAAAAGCCTGAGCCTTCCATCAAAATCGACGGAACGGATTTCTGTGCCGCGGACAAAGGCTCGTATGCCATTGATGTCACTCCGCAGGGTGGGACACTGACAAGCGATGGCGGGGGACTGAAACCGAATGAGGACGGTTCGTTCTCTTTCGTGCCGACGGGTGTGGATCTTGCCGATGGCGACACAACCACGGTGACGCTGAAGTATACCGTTGACGATGTGTCGGTTACCACACAGCTGCGTGTTCACCGCGCGCCTCGGGCATCGTTCCGCGTTGAACCTTCACCTGCCGCACGCAACGGCTTCCATTTCATCAATACATCCACGTTTGCGACGTCGTACAGGTGGGAGTTCGGCGATGGCTCGACCGATACCGCGGAGAGTCCCCTGCACACCTATGACGAGTTCGGTACCTTTACGGTGCAGCTCACGGCGAGTAACGACTTTTGTCCCGACCATGCAGCGACGCAGACCGTAACACTTGCGCAGGAAGGGGAACAGGCCAACTGCACGAAGCTGGAAGAACTGCATGACATGTTCGTCAAGCTCGATGACGGCATCTCGGATACGGCGCGCGAGCAGTTTGCGCCCTACAAGACTGCAGCAAATATCTTCCTGAAACAGCTACCCAAACTGTTCCCGCTTCCACCGCAGGAGCAGGCACTCAAGCTTGTGGGAATGCTGCCACCGGATCTCATCCTCACGTGGATGGAACAATTACATGCCGTGATTCTGCGTCTGACCAGGGGACGCAGTCCCTTCATCGAGCTTTACCGCATCCTCAATGCGGTGCTGATGTTCTATGCCTGTGTGCAGGAGGGAGACTTTGATCAGGATCCCATCCCGACACAGAAAGCATTCGAACGTCACCTGAAGGCGTTCCTCGGAACCTGGCGGCAGAACGCGCCGAAGTTCAACAATGCGGAACAGGGTTCCATCAGCAATATCGCGACGGATGTCGAGAAGGAAGCCGAGCGCATTTCCACGACAGCCAGAAACAAGAAAAAGTATCTGCGTTTTCTCAAAGGACTGCTTGAAACACTCGGTGCCCTGCGCGGATGACGGAGCAGCTGCATATCGTCCATCGCGCTGAAGTCGATATTCATCTCACGGCGGCGGCGGAGCATGTTCATGAGGCGGATATTCGCGCGTGGTGTGAACGCGTAGTACTCGAAGAAGTGGACCGTGCCGCTCACGACCTCTGTCCGCAGGACACCTACATTCGGCTTCCCCGTCTTTCCCTTCATCTTGCGTTCGATAATTTCCCATGGACGGACGAGGGGCGCGGTAGGCATCAGATGTATCTGCGAGAGCAGGTATGGCAGGCGCTCCGCGATGCGCTCCAGAGCGCAACTCCCGCCCTCTCAGTTGAGGATTATCACTTCATTGTGCTGCGTGAATACCTCGAAAGCGGCGTCGTAGCTGCGGGTCAGGATACACGGCAGCTGCACTGGATTGCCGGAGACATTCTGCAGCGTGCGGCCGGGGAGGTACAGGAATCGATGCGGCTCCTGCAGACGCTGCGTCCCCCTGCGGTGTTTCATCGTTGGATTCAGCTCGCGGGAATGTCTTCCATCGATACGCTGCTCGCCGCTGCCACCGGGAGTACGAGCCAGCAGTGGCGCGATTGGACGACACGCACTGTGCGATTGCTCGAAAGGAATGTGCAGCGTTTCTACGCCATCGATCGCAGCACTATGCTGCAGCGCATTCTCGTGCTCCTGGATGCGGAAAGCCAACAGCCGGAGACGCTTTTTCAGTTGCTGCTCGCGACGCTGTACAGGGGGAATGCCGCGATAGCGCGCAGTGACGATGCAGCTTCCGGCGACGAAGTGGTCATTGGAGAATTGCTCAGCGCCATCGATCAGTCGTGGACGATCCGCTTCACCATTCAGAGCACGCAGATTGATTCTGATACTGCGCAGCCACAAGAGGCCGAAGAGCTTCACGACAGGAAAGATGCTCCGGCTGCGGTGCATGTTGCGAATGCCGGACTCGTTCTTCTTGCCAATTTCCTCCCGCGTTTATTTGAAAACATCGGCGCACTGAACAGCGAACAGACACTTTTATCCACGCAGCGGCTTCCCATGCTGCTGCATGCGCTCGCCACCGGTGAAACCGCCGCGGATGAGTGGGATCTCCTGTTGCCGAAGATGCTTTGTGGACTGCAGTCTGAAGAACTGTGCGACACGGAAATCACGCTATCCGCTATCGAAAAGACGGAGATTGATGACCTGCTGCATGCGGTCATACAACACTGGGACCGTTTAAAGAATGTATCGGTCGAAGGACTCCGCGTGGCGTTTCTCAAACGGGAAGGGAAGCTCTACGATGAGGAAGGGGGGCTGCAACTGACCGTTCGTCCGGAGGGACAGGATGTCCTTCTCAGCTATCTCCCGTGGCAGTACACCTACGTGCGTCTTCCGTGGATGAAGCGCATGCTGGTCGTCGACTGGTAATGTCTTTTCCCAACAACCCTGTCTCCCATGTTTTCCAGCGTCGAAAAAACGAGCAAGCCTGCGGTCAACGTGCACACACGCACGGAGAGCGGGAGTGCGACATTTTTTCGTGCAGCGCTGGAATCCGTCTCCGAAGTTGCATCCCCTGAACGTGCGTTTTTCCCTTCCACCGTACAGCCGCGGCTGCGCGTCAGTACGCCAGGCGATCCGTATGAGCTTGAAGCAGATGCCGTAGCCGAACAGGTGGTGAACACTCCTGACGCCGCAGTGCAGACGGCGGAGCAGATGTCGCAGGATGCGGTTGGGAGGGAAGATGATCCTGTGCGGGAAGAGGAGGAGGAACAGGATGACAGGGGCGCGGGCATGGGACAAGCCATGGTCGCGCGTATGGGGGACCCGGAAACGGAGGAGGAAGAAGACTTGCAGGCGCGGTTTATGCAGCTTCCGCATAATGATGGGCGAGAAAATATGCAGAAACTGCATAATATTCCCGCCTCATCTACAGGAGGGCTTTCCGCGGGCCTTCAGCGCATGAGTATTGGTATGCATCCATCCGATGTCGTACAGCGCAGTGGCCGGGGGCCGCCTCGCGCAGACAGGACATTTGAACATCGGCTGCAGAGCAGCACCGGTGGTGGCAATCCGCTGCCGGGTTCAACCAGGGAGTACATGGAGTCGCGATTCGGAGCGGATTTCTCAGGCGTACGCGTACACACGGATGCGCGCGCCCAGGAAATGAATCGTGATATCCATGCGCATGCGTTTACGCATGGCGGAAACATTTATTTCAACAGTGGGAAATACGATCCCGATTCCTCCGCGGGAAAGACCCTCCTCGCACACGAGCTGACACATACGATTCAACAGGGAGCGAGTCCGGTGCAGAACAGCAGTTCCGCGGCCGTGGTGCAGCGACGCGTGCAGCGAAGCGCCGTTACAGGGGAGTTGCAGCGCAGTGCATCTCCTCCGCATCTCGAGCATGCCGTCAAGCTGGCGCAACAGGAAGAGGGCAAGGTCATTGCGAATGATGTGGGTCCTGATGGTTTCCGCGTGGGTTGGGAACGGCTGATCGAATACTTTGAAACGTCCTTCGGAAAAGACAAGATCGTGGATGCGCCGACCGGGGTACCCGGCACGGTCTGGCGTGGACATATCAAGAAGAAGGCTGAGGTGCAGGGACAGATCCCGAACCAGTCGGATCCCAACGAGACGGAACTGCGGGACGCCATGCCCAGCTGGTGCGGCATCTTCGTGTTCTGGAGCCTGAACAAATCCGGCATTCCCATGCCGAAGTGGACACTCGGCGAATCCATGATTCCACCGGAAGCGGCCTATCCACCGGGATATATGCCCAGGGCCGGTGACATTGCCTACCGCAAACGGCGTTCACACTTCGGTATTGTCGTGCGCACCGAAGGGGGTCGCATCGTGTCGGTCAACGGCAACACCGCAGGCAGCGACAACCTCGGTGGTGAAGTCCAGGAGCAGACGCACACGCCGGAGCAATGGGACGGCTTCTTCAATCCGCTCGCCGTCATGGAAGGAAATCTGCGAGCCCCGGAGAACGGAGATGCCGAGACCGAGCCGCGCTCGCTGCGCGACCTCCGTCGTGAGAAATTCGGTGCGCAGCGCAAGGCCGATGGCGAGGAAGAGCATGAAGCTGAGCAGAGTACTTCCGTCGATTATGTCGAATCCGGCATGTTTGTCAATGCGGACGGCTGCCTTCAGTGCAGTGAAGAGCAGGAACAGGAGGAGGAAGAAGAATTGCAGCGCGATGCTCTGTCGCCTGTTGTGGAATATGTGGCCGTGCCTGACGACGAGGAAGACGACATTCAGCGGCAGGCAGAGGAGGAGGAAGAGGAACAGCTCCAGACGAAATCAGTACAGCGCAGCGAAGTCGCGTCGCGTATCCGTCGCGTCATGCCTTCCCGTCCTTCACACGTGCAGGCGTCCTGGTTCGGTGATGCATGGGATGCGGTGTCGGGTGTTGTCAGTGAGGCAGCGGCTTATATAGAAGAGGGAATCGATGCGGCGAAGGACTGGCTGCTCGGGAAGGTGCGCGACTTTGTCGTTGAAATCCCCGGTTACAAGCTGCTTCGCGTCATCCTTGAATACGATCCCATCACCGGGGAGTCTTTCCCCCGCACGGGTCCGGCTCTGCTCACTGCAGTACTCGATCTGATCCCGGCCGGCGAAAGTATCGTGCGTCCCGTCCTTGAATATTTCCAGGCCATCACACCTGTCTCGATTTTCCTCCTCAGCGCGGTGAACAGCTTCATCGGGATGATTGCATCGGTCAGTTCCCGTTTCGAGCGATTCTGGGACGACCTGAGCATCGACGATGTCGCAGATCCCGATGCCGTCATCGACCGTATCGCCAACCTCTTCCGTTCTGTGGTGACGAGCATCGTCGATTTCGCGGTGGGGACAGGCGAAGACTTCCTCACCATGGTGAAGGACATCGCGATCACCAATGTGGTGCGTTTCGTCCGTGAGTACTTCCCGAATGCATTTGAACTGCTCTGCGTCATCCTGGGAGAGAATCCGGTGACGAAGGAGCCGGTCGCCAGGAACGGCACCAACATACTCAATGCAGGACTCGCCGTCCTCGGAGAGTACGGCGCACAGATCCGCCGGCAGATGATGGAGAACGGGATATTCCAGCAATGCGTCGCATGGATCGACCGCAGTATCAGTGTTGTTACGGACAGTGTCGCCGATATCGCGCAGGCGTTCACCAACATCTGGGAAGAGCTGTCATTCGATTCCCTTTTCCACCCGGTGGATACGTTCGTGATGATCGTGGACAATTTCCGCCGTCCCGTGACGCGTGTGACCACATTCATCCGCGACGCGGTCGTTGCGCTGGCGGGCATACTCCGCGATGCGTTGCTCGACCGGCTTTCCCGCTTTGCGGGTGATGCGCGGGGGTACTTCCTGATTACGGTGATCCTGGGACGTGATGTATTCACGGGCCGCGGCGTACCGCGCAACGCGGAGAACCTGATACACGGTTTCATGAGCCTGATGGAGGGCGGGGAAGAACAGTTCCAGCAGATGAAACAGAGTGGTGCGATCGACCGCACCCTGCAGAAAATCAATGCTGCGGTTCGTCGACTGAATTTCACCCTGGAGTATATCGTCGGACTGTTTACCGGACTGTGGGAATCAATGAGCTGGAACGATTTCCTGCGTCCTTTCACCGTATTCGGCCGCATTGTCGCCACTTTTGGTCGACCGGTACGCCGGCTGATCAGCTTTATCGGTACCATCGTCGGTATCGTTGTCGAGACGCTGCTCGCGGTTATGAATTTCCCGATCGACCTCATTCGCCGCATTATTTCGAAGGTCATGGAGGTCATCGATTCCGTCAAGCGTGATCCCATCGGTTTCCTGAAGAACCTGCTGCGCGCAATCAAGCAGGGCTTCGTACAGTTCTTCGACAACATCCTGTCGCATCTTCTGACGGGACTCTCAGACTGGTTCTTCCATCAGCTCGGGGAACTCGGCATCGAGAAGCCCGAAGACCTCAGCTTCCGGAGCATCCTGAAGCTCATCATGCAGATACTTGGCATCACACTCGAACAGATCATGGAGAAGGTCTGGACGAAGCTCGCGGAGAAAATCGGGCAGGAGAAGGTCGACAGGATTCGATCCATGATCGACCGGCTCGAAGGCATCTGGAGTTTCATCAAGGATGTCATGGAGCGCGGTCCCATTGCAATCTGGGAATACATCCAGGAAAAACTCAGCAACCTCTGGACCATGGTTCTCGACGCCGCGAAGGGTTGGATCATGGAAAAAATTATCGGTGCCGTCGTGACGAAGCTGCTGAGCATGCTCGATCCGACCGGTATCATGGCCGTGATAAACAGCGCCATCGCGCTGTACCGCGCCATACAGTCCTTCATCGAATACCTCCGCCAGATGCTCGAGATCGTCAACTCCTTCGTTACCGGCATTGCCGAAATCGCCGCGGGGAACATACGCTCCGCTGCGGATTTCCTGGAGCGCACCATGGCGCGCGGTATTCCCATCGTGATCGGTTTCCTTGCAAACCAGGTGGGACTCGGACGCATTGGACGCAAGATGGCGGAAATCATTGGTGTTATCCGGGAGAAGGTCGATTCCGCCATCGACTGGCTCATCGACAAGGCCATCAATCTTGGTGCGCGCTTCCTGCAGAACCTGCGGCGCATCGGCAGCAATGTCGTCGGTGCGATACGGCGCTGGCTGGGAGTCGAGAAACGGTTTACCGCGGCGGACGGCAGCAACCACCGGCTGTACCTGGGCGGTACGGAAGATCATCCCACCCTCATGATGCAGAGCACGCCGACGACCTATCACGCATTCATCAGTGCTGTGCAGATCGGTGAAGGGGAAGATGCGGCTGCGAAGCAGGCGGCGAAAGAGCGGGCCATGACCATTGCGGCGAATGTCGACACCGTGCTTCAGGCTCCGCTGGAAGGAAGTACGGATGAGGAGAAGAAAGCCAGCAAGGCAGCCAAGGTCGAGGAGGTCGAACGCCTGCTCACGCAGCTCGGGCAGCATACCGGAATTCTATTCGGCGGTGGACCGGCGGCGGTTGAGGAATCCGTGATAGAGCATCAACCCGCCACGGCAGGACCGGATACTTTCGGACGTTTCGCGCGGGGATACAAGCTCGCGCGCGGCAAGTTTGAAGCGGGATCGGTGCCCACCCAGGCCCGTCACACGACCTACGACATCCTCAACCTCCGCAGGCAGTCGGGCGGAGCAAGTTTTTACATCCGTGGACACCTCCTGAATCACAATCTTGGAGGGAAGGGGCTGTGGTACAATATGACACCGCTCTCGAGAGCAGGAAATCATCAGCATGAAGCGCAGGTGGAGTCTGCCGTGAAGGCTGCGGTGGATTCCGGCGCCATCGTCGAGTACACCGTGCGACCGGACTATTCCGCACGGGGCACGGCCGCGGGACTCAAGCAGGCATTCGCCGCCCGCGGGGATCCGCATGCGGAAGTGAAAGGCCGCATCGTCGACGCGGAAGAGCGCGTGCCGACGGCAATGCAATGCGATGCGCATATTCTCGAACGTGACGGCGAATCGTTCCGGCAAACGCAGCTCATTGTGTCGAAGAGCGTGCCCAATCCCATCGAGCAGGATGCCGGGGCGTATTATCTCGCAGGCGATCCGCCGCCCGATCCGGTGTTCCTCGATTCCTCTACCCGCGCGGTACTGGCTGCGACAACCGGTATCGGAGACACGCTCGCCGGCAGGATCGAGGAAGCCCGAGGCGGTCCCGGAGCCGTACGGCGTTTCGGCAGCTATGTCGCATTGAGCGAGGCCAGGAAAGAAGATGACACCGCGGTGTTTTCTCCCGCGCAGAAACAGGCGGTCCTCAGACTTCAGCAGATCGAGCATGTGCGGTTGTTCAGAAGTAATTAATGCATCCCATACGATTGGAGAAAGGATAGATCATGGCAAAATCCAATGGACGCAAGCGCGTGCGACGTGTCCGCAAGAAAAGCAGCACGACGCGCGGCGGTCCCTTTTTCAGGGGACTCATGAAGAGCATGCATGCGAAAGGTGAACCGTTGAAGGAAAGCACGCGCCGTTTCTTCGAGCAGAGGATGGGTACGCGTTTCGGAAACGTGCGCCTCCACCGTGACCAGGAAGCTTCCTCGGCGGCACAGGAACTCGGGGCCCGCGCATTCACGTACGGTGACCATGTTGTGCTGAACAAGAAGTACCTGACAGGTGACGGTAGTCCCGACCGTGCCTTGCTTGCGCACGAACTCAGACATGTCCAGCAGCAGCGCAGTGGGTCACCCGTATTGCAGATGGCTCCCGAATCGAGTACCACCGAACAGGAAGCGGTAAAAAGCGGGACAGCGGACAAAGCTGCTCCCGGAAAAGCGGCGGAGGCGCAGGCACGGCAGGAAGAAGAGGATGTCATGCAGCCTGTCGTCCTGCCGGATTTCATGACGAAGCGCGCCCCTTCGCATATGGCAGTTGCGGGGAAGACCATCAGTGTGACCGGGAAGACAGACGCTGATTTTGATGGTGGCGTCGGGCGGACGAAAAACCTGAAGGGCGTTCCGAACAAATCGTGCAAGGAATGCGCTGATGACTGCTATACGATCACGGGGACGCTGGTGATTACGTACAGTGTCAATACGACGGTAAGTTTGCCCGCGGTGCCTGGCGGACTCACACCGTGTCAGCAGGACAGGGTGAAGGCAGTGATAGACGGGAAAATCGCGCCGCACGAACAGCAGCACGTCGCCGCGTTCAGTACATACAACGGCGTCGTCTCTCTGCCCATCAATTACACCGGCTGTAAAACCGGACTGGAAGCGCATGTGCAGGCCATGCACGACGCCAATGCCGCAGCAAGGGAAACGGCGGCGAAGAAGAAAAGTGACGCACTCGATCCCTTCAACGTCCCGATCGATCTCGATTGTGAAGATGACGATGGAAAGAAATAGTCATACAATGGAATGACAGGCCGTGTCCATCGCGGGCACATTGCAATGTTGCACCTGTGAGTCAGGAATCGTATTGTTTACCTGTCGAACACGCAACACGTATCCCGACAACACACCCTCGAACCAGCAGTGTCATGCAGTGATTGATCGTCCACGCCCGGGCGCTCCCGCATGGCTGCAGGCAGAACGCTGATATCCCATGCAAGGAGGTACCTACCAATGTTCACGTATACGACGCAGGTGAGCCGGCTCGAATCATACATCAAAAAAGAGATTGTTCTCGAAGCCAAACTGACACGGGGCAAACGCGGCAATGCCGTACGCCGCGTGCAGGAGTGGCTGACGTTCAATGGATATGGTCTGGTGATGGACGGTGCATACGGTCCCATCACTGAATCCGTTGTCGCCCGCTTTCAGCGGGAACACAGCCTGGCGGTGACCGGACGAGTGGACAGGAAAACCTGGGAAGCGCTGGTCCATGCCATGAAGACGGTGCTGCAGCGCAATCCCGATGCAGGGAACAACATCAACAGCGCCGTCGTCAATTATGCGAAGCAGCATCTGGCCGAACATCCGATCGAGCTGCGGGCGGACAACTGCGGTCCCTGGGTTCGTCTGTATATGAGCGGGAAGGAAGGGCCGTCCCAGTACTGGTGCGCAGGCTTCGCGCGCTTCATCCTGCGTCAGGCGACCGAAACCCTTGGTATCCCCATGCCTGTGACCGGCTCTGTTTCATGCGACCGTTTTGCGGCACAGGCGAAGAGTGCCGGACTCTTTCTCCCAGAGTCGGAAGCCAGAAGCCGCGGGGTGCCGCCAGGCAGCCTGTTCCTGGTACGCAAGCACAGCAGCGACTGGACGCATATCGGTATCGTCATTGAAGCGACGGGCTCACACATCCGCACGATTGAAGGAAACACCAATGACGACGGGGAACGCAACGGATACGAAGTCTGCGAGCGCACGCGTTCCTATCGGAAAAAAGATTTTATTCGACTGACAGTCTGAGCCGAGCCCATGACCACCTACCAGATGCCGTTACCAAAGACGCAGGGCGCTGCGCAGCCGGGATCATTGACCGCGGCTATGGAGCTTCTGCGCGACATGCTGTTGTACCGACTCGAAATGCATTTCAAGGGGGTGCAGGTCAGTCTCGACTCTTTCAAAGGCGACGAAAGGTGGACGGCGGCTGAAGCATGTCTGCAGGTCCCGGACGCGCTCACGCAGGCAGAAATGACGGTGCTGCTGCTCGCGCTTGCTCCGCGACTGCAGCCGGGTTTCTATGAGGATGTTATGCGGGCAGCGATGCCCGAAGGCGGGGAATTTCCCGAGTTTGGCGGGGTCAAGGGACAGCAGCATCGCGCCATGCTTCCCACCGGGGAAACGGCGTTATTCCTTCTTGCAGGAATGGATATCGAACAACGGCTCGAAGTGCAGCGCCTGTTCAGTGAGGATGGTGCCTGCTCCAGGCTGGGATTATTGCATCTCGAATACCTGAGTGAAGGCGAGCCCGCGATGAGCGGGCGACTGCAGCCGGATGAGGACTGGCTGGAGAAAATCCTTATCGGACAGGACGCGTCCCCGGTGTACAGCAGCGAATTCCCCGCCCGGCGCATTACGACGTTGATGGACTGGGAGGACCTCGTCCTTCACCCGCGCACCATGGAACAGGTGCTCGACATCAGGCTCTGGATGGAATACAATGCGCGCGTGCTGGAAGACGCCGTGCTGCAGCGGAAGATTACGCCCGGGTATCGCGTGCTTTTCTATGGTCCCTCTGGCACCGGCAAGACCTTTACAGCGACGCTTCTGGGCAAGCATTTCGATCTCCCCGTTTATCGCATCGATCTTTCCCAGGTCGTCTCCAAGTATATCGGTGAGACGGAGAAGCATATCGAGTGGGTATTCTCGCGCGCGGCCAGAAAGGGGTGGATACTGTTCTTCGATGAGGCCGACGCCCTGTTCGGAAAGCGTACCTCTGTGCAGAGCGCGCACGACAAGTATGCAAACCAGGAGGTGGCTTACCTCCTTCAGCGCATCGAGGAATATGACGGACTGCTCATCCTCGCATCGAATTACAAGAACAACATTGACGACGCGTTTCTCCGGCGTTTCCAGACCATTATTCATTTCCCGATGCCGAAGGCGGCGGAGAGGCAGAAACTCTGGGAGGGCACCGTGCCGGCGTCACTTCCTCCCGAAGAAGCGCTCGATTGGAAACAGATCGCAGTGGAGCATGAGATAACAGGCGCGGGCATCGTCAACGTCATGCATTATGCAGCGCTGCGTGCATTTGCCAGAGAGGATGACTGTCTTCGCCGCCACGACGTGATCGAAGGCCTGCGCAGGGAGTTTCGGAAAGAAGAAAAAACGATGTGACGGATCCGACGCTGCAAAACGGATTTCCCGGTGTTGCGTCGCGCATTCGGATGGATTAGTTTACCACTGTCGGAAACCAGGCTGCCTCAGCCTGTTCCACAGGAATTTGCCATCCAATGCCTGACTATCAAGGAGTACGTATGTACCGCTTTTATCGCATGCACAAGGACGAGCAGGATAACGATATTCTTACTGTCGTGGATACCTGCGCCATTCAGGGAGATCGTATTCCCGCACTGGAAGAATCCTACCCGAACAAACTCTTCTACCTCGGCGTCGACACGGACAATCGCATCGTGGTCACGAATGAGTTTACTGGCAAAGTTCCGAAAGAACATTATGCGGAAGTGGAAGCATTCATCAACAGTGCCGATGACATGCGCGCACTTCCGACCTATCATTACGGACATATTCTGCTTAACCAGGTCGACCGCGTGCCGCACCTGGATCTCGTGTACATCGCGGAGAGCGAGCAGGAAGTGTGGGACTTTGTGAACGAGTAGGTCTTCCCACGGTTGCATGTTGAAACGTCCCGCTCTGCGGGACGTTTCTCTTTTCAGGCATGAGGATGGAATACCGGTTTATCACCCCCCGGAACGGGGGAAGGGAGATCGGATTGCGCGGCCTCCCGCTCCGCCCGTGAAAATTTTACGCGTATCAGGAGCAGGAAACCCACGATAAAGTATGCGGAGATAGCCAGCACCGCGAGACGGTAACTGCCCGTATGCTGCAGGGCCAGGCCGAAGAGCAGGGGACCCAGCCAGCTGGTTCCGCGTTCACTGATCTCATAGATTCCGAAATACTCCGCTTCACGTCCGGGAGGGATCATTCGGGAAAACGCGGCCCGGCTGAGTGCCTGGCTGCCGACCAACACGAGTGCTGTTACCGAGGCCATGAGATAGAAATCCGTTTTCGTCTGCAGCAGTCCATACGCATACAGCGTGATGAGGATGTATACCACGAGGGAGAAGAGGATGGTGCGTTTTGTACCAAAGCGGCGCGCAATTCTTTCGAACAGCCAGGCACCGATGACACCCACGAACTGCACGATCAGGATGATCTCGGCGAGGTCCTCCATACGCAATCCGATTTCTTCCTGTCCGAACTGCGTCGAGACCGTAGTCACGGTCTGAATTCCGTCACTGTAGAGCAGGAAGGCGACAAGAAAGAGCAGAGTCTGGGGGTAGCGGCGCAGTCCGCGAAATGTCTGCGTCAACTCGCGAAATCCTGCGGTGATGAGCAGTCCTTTCCCGCTGCGCGTACGCTGCGCTGCGCGTGATTTCAAATGCAGCAGTCCCACACCACCGAACAGCAGCCACCAGACGCCACAGCTTGCCAGAACGATACGGGCGGCATGCAGTTCCTGCATACCCATTGCGGCGCTCTGATCGAAAAACAGGTACTGCAGCAGCAGCAGGATTCCGCCACCGAGATAGCCGAGACCCCAGCCGGCCGAACTGACGCGGTTCCTCTCGTCGGGACTGCAGATCTCTGGCAGAAAGGCATTGTACAGTACATCGGAACACCCGAAGAAGACATTGATCAGGAGGAAGAGTCCACCCCCGAGCAGCACATCGATTTCTCCTACCTGTGACAGCGCCATGGTAGCGGCACTGCCTCCGGTGAGACTGACAGTCAGCAGGGTTTTCTTGAGTCGTGTGTAATCGGCCAGGGCGCCGATGAGTGGGAGCAGAATTATCTGCAGAAGGACGGAGATCGAAATGAGATAGGGATAGTACGCTCCGGGATGCATTGATAATCCGAACAAGACCAGGGCACCATCGTTTCCTGCGGCATTCACTGCAATCGAAGTGATGAAGGGACCAAAGAATACAGTGATCAGTGAGGTCGGAATTGCGGCGGCGCCAAAATCGTAGATTTTCCAGCCGCGGACTTCATCAGCGAAGTGACGGTTGCCGGAATTCCTGTTTGCGAGAGCGAAGGGCATGGCTGCCACCTGTGCGGTAGTGTGAGGAGGGAAAGCAGGGATGGACTGTGCCATCCCTGCCGATTATGGACTTACGTTTCCAGCGCGGTGTACATGTCGTTCGTTCAGAACCGAATCTGCATTTTCGCGGTGAGGAGCCGTCCGATTTCGCCGCCACCGACATACTGCACATGCTTGTGGTCGAGCGCATTGCGCACGCCAAGTACGAAGTGCGGATGCAGGGGAAGAGGAACAGGAATACGGACGCCGAGATCGATCAAACCATAGCTGTTGATGTATCCTTCATACACGCCGGATTTCACACGATGTCCGTTGACGAAGCGATATCGTGCCGTACCCTGAATGCCCGTGGAGGGTTCGGTGTAGAGCAGGGACAATGACGCTTTATGCTGTGGCACATTGAGGGAGAGCGGACCTTGTCCATCGACGTCATCGAAATACACCTGGCTGATATAGCTGTACGTTCCACCAATGCTGAAAGTGCGTGAGAGCTCAGCTTTTACCGTTACATCGGTACCCCAGTAATTGATGTTGCCGTAGTTGACCGGGATCATCAGGAGTTCTGTCCGATCGTATGCCTGCTCAGGTGTCACGGTGCCGAGTGGGACCTGTGCCATTCCCTCTGCGAGCTGAGCCGCGATCTGCTGCGCTTGATCAGGGGGGATGCCCTGTGAGAGATATTGATACAGGTAGGCGGCAGTCTGTTCCCCGTTGAGAAAGACGTTCGGTGTTGCAACCCGGGCCGGGGTAATGAAGTTTTCGTATTCGGAATAGTACAGGTCTACTCCGAGCTGAATGCGTTCATTGACCATGCCTTTGTACCCAAGCTCCCATGACTGGTGATCCGTCGGTGTCAGCCGATCGATATCGCGGATGCTGGACGCGGCGACAGGATCGAAGCCCTGCGTTTCAAGATTGAGCATGGCGAGTGCACCTCCGACCTGTGTAGGATCGGGATTGGGAATGCTCCTGATTGCTTCTATGAGATCCGGAGGGAGTTCGACCTCAGCGAGAACCGCCTCTCGAGACAGTTCCCAGTATGCGCCTGCCTGCCCAACGGGTAATCCCATTCCGGGATTGCTGGCAGAGTAAAAAACGAGATCCCCATTCTGCCGCTGGAAACTGTACCCACTCTCCGGCACACCCACATTTCTCAGGTTGTACATCATCGGGTCGAAATTTGTATCGAAAATATCTTCCGCGACGAGCAGGTCGAGGAAAAGGTCACTGATCGCTGGAGTGAGATACGCCTGGTTGTAAGTGGCGCGAATGCTGTGATTTTCTGCAGGAGTATAGCGCAGTCCTGCACGGGGAGAGAACACCGGGTTCTCGAGCGCGCTGTGGTAATCCACGCGTCCCGCAAGCAGCAGGCTCAGCGAGCCTTCGATCAGCCTGGTGTCAGACTGGAGGTAGGCGCCGAACTCATTGACATCATCGTTGTTCTCGTTCCGCCCCATGATGGTACCGTCGGTCTCGGGGCGTGTGAGATACATGTCGGCACCGTACGTGAATCGCTGCCAGTCTGCAATGCGGGACCCATTCTGAAGTTCCGCTACGATTTTCTTCGAATTGTCGACGATGGGCTGATCGGCGCGAAGCAGGTAGGTGCTTCCGGCATCATTCATATTGATATATACCTGACCGAAGAAATCACCGCTGGTAAACCGCGATTGCACATGCGAGAAGCTGAAGTCTTTTGCGAGCACGGCACCGTTGTCCGTGAGGTCGAGCCCGCGCATGATCGAGCTGCGCCCGGCATTCACAGTGATGGTGGAATGATCCCCCGCAAGATAATCCATACGTGCATCGACACTGTAGCGCTCCGTGCTGCGGTCTTCAGGATACGGTTCGACCGGATCGGTGAACTGCCAGTCTTCAGCCGAGAGATAACCGGCGGAGACCTTGTACCCGAAGCGTCCCCCCACGGTGCCCGCATGACGGCCGCTGAAGGAAGCGAGCGACTGTGATCCGCCCATGATACTGACATCCGTTCCGCGGGAAGCGAACGGGGATTTCGTGATGATGTTTGTGACACCGTTCGTGACATTCGGTCCGTAGAGCGCGGAACCCGGTCCGAGGACTACTTCAATGCGATCGATATCGGCGTCATCGATGCTCTGCAGATACGAAATGTTCGCACGCAGGGAAGGCAGATTGGTCAGACGATTATCCACAAGCGTGCGCATTGTACCGTTGAAGACATTGTTCAACCCACGGGCGACATACTCACGCTGCATCACTCCTTTTTCCGCAACATCGACACCCTGGACCCCCTGCACATGGTCCATCACCGTGAGGGCGTTGCGCTGTTCCATTTCGCGGGTCGTCAGCACAGCGACCGATGCAGGGGCATCGAGCACCTTCTCCTTTCGACGCGATGCGGTGACGACAACCTGCTGCATGTCGAGTACTTCTTCATTCAGTGTCACATTGAGTTTCAAAGGTGTATTGCCGTTGACATCGATATTGCGTGTATCGGTTTCGAAACCAATGCAGGATATAACGCATGTATAGCGTCCATCCTCAAGTGTCGTGATCTGAAAGTCCCCTTCAGTATCCGTGTACGCCCCGGCAACGAAGCTGTGTTCTGTGCCGTGGAGGATGCGGACGTGTACTCCCGGCAAAGTCTCTCCAGTGAGTGCGTTCGAAACCTTCCCCTGCACTGCCGGAGTCTGGGCAAGGAGTGGGATGTACAGTGCTGTTATCAGGAACAGTGTGATCGGGATGATGTGTCGTCGCATGGTGGCCTCCGTTATTGATAGTGTGGTTCTGCCTGTATTGATGGTGTTACCATTCCTTGCGAAAGACACCCATGCTGCGCCAGGGCTGCAGGCCAAGGCGTGCACAGATGCGCTCCGATCCCTGATTCCCCTGTGTAATCCATGTCGTGTACATGGCATCGTAATTCCGTGCGATGGACGTGAAGTGACGAAGCAGTTCAAGCACGGCACCTGAATTCTGGTACCGTGGGAGCAGACCGATGGCGAAGCCGACGAGCGTGCGGCTGTATTTCGCATACTGTCGCTGCCAGTACGTCGTAAGGGGATGCGGGAGACGATAGGACAGCTTTAGCGCAGGATTGCAGTCGGCAAGAAAGACCATGGCACCGATGGGCACGTCGCCGCGGTAGGCAAGCGTAAGACTGCGGTCGAGCACCGCTGGGATGTAGGAAGCCGCCGTGAACGCATATTGATCGGTTGTCAGGTCGTCCCTGCTCCAGTTGTTGCGGAAGGCTTCATTGAAGACCACAGCGAGGTCGCCGAGTCCTTTCCTGAGTTCCGCCAGCGAATAGGATCTTAGCGCATAGCCGGTTTCGCGTTTCGGAAGTGACGCGCGGAGGGCCGCGACGTCCTCTCGCAGCGTCAGGCTTCGCCAGGTGCGGCCACGCTGCTCGATCGCAAACCCCGCGTGCTCGAGAAGTCCGGGATAATATGGAAGCGAACATGGTTCGCCGAGGACATTTGACTGCGAGCAATTGTCGAGATGCACACCGGTGAGTCCTGACGTATCGGGATTGAACGGACCATGCAGCGCACGCACGCCATGCTGTGCACAGAGATCACTGGCCGTGGCGAAGAGGCGGTACGCAGCTTCCCGGTCATTCACAGATTCGAAAAACCCGAAGAGCGCTTCACCATGCTGTCCTTCGCCAGGGAGAAGAACAGAGCATCTCCCGATGACCTGCGCCCCACGCTGTACCGTGAGCAGGATGAGACGGCGTCCGTGGAGCGAAGGGTTGCTCTCCCTGTCCAGCAGTCGACGCACTTCGTACACCGGCTGTCTGACGGCATGCCGCTGTCCGCGATACACGAGAGCGGGGACATCGAGAAACTCTTTCCACTGGCGCTTCGATGCGACGATATTGACGGTGTACATGATGATCTCCTGTCGACTCATACTTGCAACTGCTGGAAACATAGGGAGTTGCATGGCACGAGCGGTCACTGTGCCGTCAATCTTTTGTCACAATTCTGTCATCGGTCGGGGAAATGCAGCAGGAATCGCATTCCATTATTGCGATTTGTATGTCTGCTTTTGATATTTCCGCATCGAGGCGACAGTATTACCGCAGTGCGTTCCTCGTCGGGACGTGTGCACTTCAGCAGGAGACAGCAATGAAACATTCGCTACCGTCCTTCCTTACCCTGTTTCTTTCGCTTACTATTATTATGTGTACCGGCAGCCTTCAGGCTCAGCGGGTGCTGGTGGATTTCGGCGCGAACGCGGGAGGCAACAGCTTCGAGGTCTCCGGATGGAATACGCTGATCAAAAGTGATGCAGTCGACTATACTGCGGATGGTCCCGGGGGACTGGTTTCAGACGTCTCGGCGGATGAATACAGTGATTACATGGGTGTGAGCGGCATAAGCAGGGCGTTCACGGTTGCGGACTGTATCGTGGTCACCTGGTACAACCGTTCCGACGAGACGGTACGCTTCACCGCGCGCATCAGTTTCACCGACACCGACCAGCCGGATGGGGGGAATTCCGATGGTGCGTGGTTCACCATGCGAAGTGCGGAGGATTACCGGGAAACATGGACTGAGCTCGCACCCGGGGAAACCGGGCAGACGATGTTCGCCATTGCGCCCGCTGGGGTCCATGCAACCATGGGAAGCTTCAATCTCGTGAATGTGAATTGCGCCATTGAATGGGGAGCCAGCGACCAGAAAAGCTTTCTGGTTTGCGATAAAATTGAGCTTGCGAGGGCGGATGTGCGTGCCCCGAGCATACCCAGCGGACTCCGAACGGTGCAGGTGACAGATTCTCAGGTGCAGTTGCAATGGAATGATGCGGCAGACAATGTTGGTGTTGTCGAGTATTTCGTCTATGCAGACGGACTGGTGGAGGGATATACGAGAGAGAACAGTCATACCTGTGTGTTCCTCGAGCCGGAAACCGACTACCGCTTTACCGTGACAGCACGGGATATGATGGGGAATGAAAGTGCGCATTCCGAGGAATTGACCGTCACGACAGAGAGCTTTGCGGGTGACGCCACGCAGCTACAACCCGCGGGAATGGAGTATCGCGGGGCGTTCCGCTTGCCGGAGGACTTCAACTGGGGCGGCGAAGCGATTGCGTATGGCCAGGACGGAGATGGGGGACAGAGCGGAGCGGGATCGGGCGACGGATACCCGGGTTCATTGTTCGTGAGTAATCTCAACCAGCCGGAAAACGGTCTCGTGGGAGAGATCAGTATTCCCGCGCCGCTGCAGGCGACGACCGGTATCGAAGCTCTTCCCGTCGCCGCAGTGCTTCAGCAGCCGGTCAACATCCGTCCCTCAGATATCAACAACTGGGACTATGTCGATATCTGGCGTACGGGTCTGGAGTACCTTCCTTCAGACCAACGGCTCTACAGTGCCTGGAGCATTCACTATACAGTGACCGGAGAGAAGCACGCGAGCATCAGCTGTTGTCCCGCCGATAATCTTTCCGGTGGTCCCTACGCGGGTGCCTGGTACGTGGGCGATGCCGGTACGCCGCCGATCGACGCGCAGATGAGCGACTGGCTGTTTGCTGTACCGGATGCCTGGGCGCAGGACCATACGGACGGCAGGCAGCTCGTTGTTGGCCGATTCCGGGATGGTGGACTCAGCGGGCTCGGTCCCACCATGTATGCCATACCCTCCGCAGGAGCGTCACCGCCGGGACAGGGCAGTGAGCTCGACTTTACGCGGCTGTTGGAGTACGGTCCCGTACAGAACAGCGATAACTACCATTTTCCCGATGCCATCGACGGATACAAGCACAGCGACGAATGGCGTGAGGCCTGCTGGCTGGAGGCCGGGGAGCAGTCTGCCATCGCCGTTGTCGGACGCAAGGCCTTCGGGGATAACTGGTACGGCTATCACGGTGAGCAGATGCGGCACGACTGGGTGATCGCCGATGTCCCTTACCCCGAATTTTACGAAACGGACCCTGATGGCAAGGGCTGGCGTGCGCATCTCATGCGTCCCATGATCGTGTTTTACAACGCGGACGATCTTGCGGACGTCGCCGATGGCGTCTCCTCACCACATGAGCCGCAGCCCTATGCCGCGCTGCGCATCGATGGCAGAATCTTCTTCGGAAGCGAGCAGGAAATATTTTCCGCAGCATACGATCCCATCAATCATTTCCTGTACGTGCTCGAGTTCGTCCGTTCGTCCGAGGGAAGCCTGGTTGCCCATGTGTTCGAGACGAAGGAAGTCGCAGTCAATGATGCTGCGCGGGATATGCGACATCCATCGGATATTCAACTCGACGTCTATCCACAGCCCGCAGGCGACATCCTGAATATCGTTTGCAGCGGGGAAGCGGGTGCCGCTATGCATATCACGTTGAGCGATGCACTTGGCCGCACGCGCATATTGTATGATGGACGCATGCCGCAGGGCGGACTCCGCATTTCCCGCGATATTGCATCGCTCTCTGCCGGCCCTGTCTTCGTCGTTCTGCGCACATCTGAGGGCATACGCTGCAGGCGTCTGATGAAGTTGTAAATGGAAAAATGGAACGATCTAAAGATGGAAACATACCGTCGATGTCATATTTCCATCTTTCGATTCTTCCATTTTTCCATGCTTCACAGATCCCTCCGGGTCCGGCGGCTCAGGGATTGCTTCCACAAAGCCAATAGGCATCCGGGGACACGCCGCGGGAAGCAATCCCCCTCCAGCCGAGTTTGCAATCTGCAATCTGCAATCTGCAATCTGCAATCTGCAATCTGCAATCTG